>JASFBC010000094.1:0-5872 GCA_036172315.1 Anaerolineae bacterium
CCTATTTATGATATGTTCATCAACGAGAGATTACCGAAAAAAGAAGCTAGAAAACACTTAGGGTTATCTACGGATGCATTAATACTGCTTTTTTTCGGGATCGTTAGGGAATATAAGGGGTTAAAGGATTTTCTAGTAGAGCTATCGCAAATCGCAGACCAAAAACGAGCGATGCCTCCGATTCGTTTAGTAATAGCAGGAGAATTTTGGGATGATAAGCGTGATTATCTCAAAATAATTCAAGATTTAGGATTAGAGGATCGGGTTGTGATCGAAGATAGATACATACCTAACGAGGAGGTACCAATATATTTTTCGGCAGCAGATGCTTTGGTTGCTCCGTATCGGGAGCAAACAGGAAGTGGGGTAATCCAAATGGCTAAGGGGATGGGTTTGCCTATTATTAGCAGTTTCTCACAATTGCTTGAGGGTAGTGGAAGCGATCTCTCGGGTTCATTTATTCAATGGGTAGATCTTGTTAAGGTGATAGAGAGTTTAATAACTTAGGATCTTTTATTTATTTTGTGGGGTTATCTCCTTGGAGGGGGATAGTTTTCTATGATTCAGGAGGCGGACAATCCAACTGGACAAGGAAGACAATAGGGAGAATCTGACATGCGCTTTCTTTTTCTTTTAAGCCAAGACATCGAAAGTTCTGCCGGGGCTGGCCGCTACTTTCCTATGGCAAGAGAGTTAGTCCGGCGCGGACATCAAGTGGTTATCTTAGGGCTTCATCCTAATTTTCGTTCGCTCTCCACAAGGATCATGCGCATAGAGGGAGTAGAAATTCGGTATGTAGCTCCCATGCATGTTATCAAGACACCGACACGAAAGATTTATTACCCTCTCCTGTTACAAGCGTTTGTGGTTGCAAGATCTACTTGGGCATTAGTTTCGGCTGCCCTAAGGAGTCCGGCTGATTTGATATATGTTTGCAAGCCACACCCGATGAACGGCTTTGCGGGGTTTGTCACAAGCCGGGTCAAACAGATACCACTGCTGGTCGATTGCGACGACTACGAGGCACGAAATAACCGGTTCCGCAGTCGCCTTGAGCAATGGGTGGTGGAAGAGTTCGAAAAATGGCTATTGAGACGCGCAAGCTATATTACTGTTCATACCACTGTTCTAAGAACGCACTTGGTGAATGAAGGTATTGACTCAGATCGGATAGTTTATCTTCCTCATGGTGTAGATTATTTTCGTTTCAAGATCGAAAATCTTGGGGAAATTGAAGCTTTGCGAAACGTTCTGAATATCAGAGGCAAAAAGGTTATTGCTTATATCGGAAGTTTTAGCTTGGTTACCCATGCTCTTGATATCCTATTAGAAGCCTTTGAAAAGGTCCGAGCTGAGATGCCGGATACAGTATTACTGCTGGTCGGACGAGGTGAGGATTATGATTGGATAAAGGGACAAATAGAGGCTATGAATGTGGAGTCCGCTGTCCGGCTTTGTGGATGGGTGCCGTCAGATAGAGTGGCTTTGTACTACAAATTGGCACAAGTCTCCGTAGATCCAGTTCACGACAATGAGGCAGCACGCTATAGTCTTTCTTTGAAAATTTTTGATAGCTGGGCTTGTGGAGTACCGCTCGTAACGACGGATGTGGGAGACCGGCGCAAGATTTTGGGCGAGCCTCCTGCGGGCCTTATCGTTCCACCTCGTGATCCCGATGCGTTAGCTGCTGGCATCTTGCTATTGTTGAGGAACCAGGCATATGCACCCCTATTGATTGAACGGGCGCGACATCGGGCGGAGAACTTTCGCTGGTCCTATCTGATAGAAGCCATAGAAGAGATCGGCCGCAGAACGCAGAAGAGAGGAGCATCGGGATGGGAGAAGTGAAGTTCTTCAAGCCGCGGATTAACCGAAGGTCCTTAGCTTATAATTTTTTGAATTTGCTGGTTGGCTCTTTGGCTTCTCAGGGAATCTCAACGCTCATTCTACTGCTTACAGCGAGACAACTTGGGGCAGAAGAATATGGTCAATATACAGGCTCTCTCGTTTTCACAGGTTCTACTGCTGTGCTATTTAATTTGGGGTTAGATATATGGTTGTTGCGCAATGGCGTTGTTTCAGCCTCATTATCAACGTTGGTTGGAAGTATTTTATTCATTAAGGGCATTTTGGGATGTTTTTGGTTTCTGCTCATTCAAATGCTTCTTCCACTATACCCTGGAAGTTTCTCCAACGGGCTTATAAGGATTAGCGCTGGGTTTGTTTGGTTTAATGGGTTGTTAACCACGGTCTTGACCGTATATAAATTATCTCTGAAAAATAAACTTACTCTTTTTCTCCAGTCATTGTATGTCTTAACGTGGCTATCATTCACTACAATGCTCATTATACATAATGAGAAAAGTTCATTGATTTATATACAGGCTCGCATACTCGCGATTTCTACTGCACTCATTACAGGATATATCATACTTAAAAGTGCGGGTCTTCTTGCACCTCCAAAGGTCCATTTTATAAAGATTATTCTGAAAGGTGCATTCCCATTTGCTGTGTCCGAAGCTTTGGGTTGGATCTTAATGCGAGCAGACACCTTGATAATCGCCTTAATGTTGGGTAAGAGAGAGGTTGGTATATTCTCGACGGCAGAAAACGTTGTAAATGCGCTGTTTTTCATACCTGCAGCAGCATATGATATTTTTGTACCTACTCTTTCCTATCTTATGGAAAATGACTTGGCTCGCGCTCGCCCTATTGTCAAGTATAGCTTTTACCTGTTCCCCTCGATCGGGATTTTGCTAACCTTGCTGATCTGGGGGTCTGCATCTCCCTTGGTAAGCTTGTTGGGTGAAAGCTTTCAAGAAGTGTGGGTATTGTTATTAATTCTTTCACCTATCCCCTTCCTTCACTCGTTGGCTTTTGGAGCAGCTGCATATTTAGTGGCTGGTGAAAGGCAGAAGCAGCGAACAGTGATTCAAGTATTAGCTGCAGTATTTAACGTAGGAATGAACGTGGTTGTCGCAAGATCTTTTGGTATAAATGGTGTTGGTGTAGTTTATGTGCTTACCGAATTGATACTATCTTTGGGGTATTTTGTGTTAGCTCGTCGCTTAATATATCAACTCAAAGTAGGGGGAATTTAATGCATTTGCACGACGTGCTTGTGATTAATGCCCATTCCTATCGGAATGCGGGTGACGCTGCTCTGCTTGAAGTTGCTATTAACCAAATCCATCAAATTGGCAAGATTGATAATGTAACGGTATCTCTAGACGATCCTTATAATTATGTTGGGCCAGGGCGCCCTGTTGGATCATTAATCACTTGGATAAAACGAGGCGCCCATTGGCGTATTTGTAGATTATTGTACTTATCATTTGCTGCGATGGTGTCTGTTCTTTTCTATAAATATGTTGGCCATGCTTTGTTTTTGCCAATGCCCCGAGGATGGCGAGAGACGATCGAGGCATATCTCCGGGCAGAAGTAGTCTTTACTAAACCTGGAGGGTTCTTATACAGTTCTGGACATGGTTTATCTTTTATTATTTCCACTTATTCAATGATTTTAGCCCTAGCAGCGGGCAAGCCTCTTTATATTCTTCCACAATCTATAGGCCCATTACATCATCAATGGGAACGGTTGCTTGTGAGGTTTATCTTTAGTAAGGCGCGGATGGGGTTCGTCCGGGAACCTATCTCAATACTTGAACTCCAGAAGTGCGGGCTTCAACCTGAAAAATATCGCTTAATACCAGATATGGCATTTGCGTTTCCCAGCGCTTCTTTGGATGAGGCCAAATCATGGCTTAGAGACGTGGAAAATATTGATATAGAGTCTCTAGATAGACCATTGATGGGCATTACGTTAATCAACTGGGCTGGACAGAATAGGAATTTCAGATTCCAGCGAAGGTATGAAGATGCTTGTGCTGCGGCAATTCACTTTTTCTTGGAGCAATGGGGGGGGCAAGTCTTCTTTTTCCCTCAAGTTTGTGGCCCTTTGGAAATTCAGGATGACCGAATTGTTGCGCGAAGGGTAGTAAACAGCCTCTCCGACCCGGATCACTGTATCTTGATCAAGAATCAACCTCCTCCCCAAATAATGAAGGCTCTATATGGATTTATGGATATTTTTATAGCCACCAGATTACACTCGGCAATCTTCGCTTGGTCTCAAGAAGTTCCAACGATCGCTATAAGCTATCAACCTAAAACTATAGGAGTGGCTCAGATGTTAGGTCTTGAAGATTGGGTAATTGATATTGAGGATGTCACTTCCGATTCTCTGTCTGAAATGTTAATCAATCTTTGGGGAAAGCGGAGAGAAATGAAGGCATACCTTCATAAAGTTATACCTAATTTAGTTCAGCGTGCCAATTTTATAAGCGATTTAGAGCCTATCCGAAAACTCCAGCTGCACGAAAGGTGATCCAAGCACAGGCGAAATGAAGCATCGCCAAGTAGTTCTCGACCTTCTTCTCCCAACGGATCAACAGCCGCCGGAAGCGATTCAGCCAGGAGTGCGTCCGCTCAACGACCCAACGTCGCGCCCGATAGCCAGGGATGTATCGCTGCGCCTCGGCTTCCTCGCCACGGGTGCGAATGTGGGCCGTGTAGCCCCACTCCTCCACCAACTCCCTGACCTGGGGGTAGTCATACCCTTTATCCAGGCAAAGGTTCTGCGGCTTCTCCTCCGTGGGCTCTGGGCGCTCGATAACAATGGCTTTCAAGGTGGCTTCGGCCAGTTTCATATCGTGCCGGTTCGCCCCTTCGACAGCTACGGCCAGGGGGATCCCCTTTCCTTCAGTCAACAGGCTCCGTTTGGTGCCACTCTTCCCGCGATCAGTGGGGTTGGGGCCAGTGCCTTCCTGTCCCAGGGGTGCCTTGGTGATCGCTCCGTCCATAGCTTGCCATTCCCAGTCGCTCCCAACCTTCTCGTCATATTCCAAGAGACCGGCTTGCCACATCCGTTGGAACACCCCGGCCTCACGCCACTCTTGGAAACGGTCGTGGACGGTGCTGGCCGCCCCCAGGCTCCGGGGCAGGGCTTTCCACTGACAACCTGTGCGCAGAACATAGAAGATGGCATCCATCGCCTGGTGATCAGGCATTCGTGGGCGTCCACCCCTTGGACTCGGTTCCTTACGTGGCAGCAATGGCTCGATCTGGGCCCACAGTTCGTCGGGAATGCGCCACTTATCGTCCACTGCAGGCTTGCAGGTCATCTCAACCTCCTCCGCTGTGAAATGTTAGCAGAGGGTATTATGCTCTTCTCGAAGGTTTTCGGATAGGCTCTTATTGATTTTCGTATTGCCATAGGGACATTTTCCTGGTAAGATAGGCGGTATGAGACCCAAAGGCAGTGCAGAAGCATTGGAAATGCGCCGTATGATCGGCGGCAAGATGTTGCAGAAGGGCAGGGGCGTGCGCGAGGTGAGCCGTCTGACCGGTGCTTCTCCCTCCACCGTTTCCCGATGGAAGAAGGACCTGGAAGAGGGGGGACTGGAGGCCCTACGCGCCAAGCCCCATCCAGGGCGTCCGCCCAAGCTCACCGCCAAGCAGAAGAAGGAATTGGAAGGTATCCTGCTGAAGGGGGCCCAAGCAGCCGGTTTCCCCACCGATCTGTGGACTTTGGAGCCTATCCGAATAACCCTGCTGCCCGAAAAGCGATAAGAGCGCAGGCAAAATGGAGAAAAGCTATATAGTTTGCTGCCTTCTTTTCCCAACGGACCAAAATCCGCCGGAAGTAGGGACGAGTCGCCGACTCGTCCCTACTGTGGGTTCGTTCTACCACCCAGCGCCGAGCACGCTTACCGGCTTCTTTCGCTATCTCTTTGGCTTCCTCACTTCGGGCACGAATATGGGCCGTAAACCCAAACTCATCCAGTGTATCCCGCACCTCTTGATAGTCGTA
>JASFBC010000095.1:0-2956 GCA_036172315.1 Anaerolineae bacterium
CTTCGCCTCCAATTTCTATCACAATGTGTACTGGTATCCCTTTGTAGGGCGCAAGCGGGTGGAGGCGGCATTGCAGACGAAGTGGGGACGGTTGTTTACTGAGTACGGAGCGGAGGCGGGATACGGGGGCGTGGTGATGCCGGGGATGGAGCCGCGGACGGTGATGACAGCAGCCATCGGTCTGGCGTTGGGAGTGGCAGGAGTTGTTGCTGGGGCCTGGTGGCTGAGCCGGAGGCGGAAATAACCGGCGCGGCCTGGAATAGATGCAGGGTTGGGGGCGGGCGGCGGATGCCGCCTGCCCCCATTCTTCGGGGCTTGGCGCCGATGGGGGGCAGGGGCAGGCAGACGCAAGGCCTGTCCCAGACCATAGACCACAGACGACGGTGGTCGGTGGTCCAGCGTCTGTCGTCCATCTTGAACGGACGGCGCAGGCCGTCCGGAGGCCGAAGGCCCGGAGAGGACGACTTTAGTCGGCGCCAAGCACCGGGCGTCGGCCCTGGAGTGCGCCGATTGGAAATCGGCCTCCCCTAGGCGCTTTCGCGCCGGACGTCAACCTCCGTTGACGCCCTGGGAGGACGGCGCGGGCCGTCCGGAGGCCGCAGGCCCGGAGAGGCGGACGTTCCATCAGCGCTTGACCGTTTGAACCAGCATGCCTGGCGCTTCCCAAAGAGCCCGAGCATCGCCGGAAGCGACGTTAAAGCGGCGCTCCGCTTCATCTTGCGCCGTCCTGCGAACCACTTCTTACCCATGCTCTTACAAGGAGGCCGCCCTTGTTAGAACAATTCACCTTTGTCGGCTTACTCTTCCTTGTGGCTGCGCTCTTAGGTGTTTTACCCCCTGCCCTGGCCTGGCTCCTTCGGCCCAAAAAGCCTCATCCCCGTAAAAGCGAACCGTACGAATGTGGTATTTACCCCCACGGTGAAGCCTGGGTCCAGTATAAGGCTCAGTACTACATCTTTGCCCTGGCCTTCATGGTCTTTGACGTGGAGGCAGTTTTCCTGTTCCCTTGGGCGCTCATCTACAACTGGCTCCCTATGTATGGTGTGATAGAGGGTGTTCTGTTCCTCCTGCTCCTGCTGGGGGCCCTGCTCTACGCATGGAAAAAGGGCGCGCTGGAGTGGGCGTAGGTGATGCGTGAAACGTGAATAAGTGATGCGTGAAACGTGAGTAAGTGATGCGTGAAACGTGAAGGGGAGGTCGCTGAATGGATTGGCTCACCCGTCTGCTGGCTTTTCTCTCCAACGGTATTGTCAATATCGGCGCCTGGCTTCAGGGCGTGCTGAGGGGATGGGGGCTTCCGGAGCCCTCGGCGCTCCTGGTCGTCCGGGCGGTCGGCGCCCTGGTGGTGGGCTTCTTCCCCCTGGTCGTTGTCATCTTCCTCATCTGGGCCTACCGGAAAATCGCCGCCCGCATCCAGGGGCGGCTGGGCCCGAACAGTTCCGGCACCTGGGCCGGCCCCTGGGGTATCCTCCAGACCTTCGCCGACGCCATCAAGATGATCGTCAAAGAGGACATCCGCCCGCAGGGGATTGACCCCATCCCCTACAACCTGGCCCCGATGCTGGTCGTATTTGCGTCGGTGATGCTCTGGGCAGTCATCCCCTTCGGCCCCGGCGGCTCCCTCATCGGCACCGACCTGAGCATCGGCATCTTCTACATCATGGCCTTCGCCTCGGCCGCGCTCTTCGTCTTCCTGATGGCCGGCTGGTCGTCCAACAACAAATACGCTACCGTGGGCGCGTTCCGCGCGGTGGCCCAACTGGTGGGCTACGAAATCCCCCAGTTGCTGGCCGTCCTGACGGTGGTCGCCGTCGCCGGGACGATGAAGATGCAGGGCATTGTCGGCGCCCAGAACGTGATTTTCCTGGTCGCTATGCCGCTCACCGCCTTTATCTTCTATATGGCCAGCCTCGCCGAGATCAACGCTCGCCCCTTTGAGTTGCTGGAGGCGGAATCGGAACTGGTCTGCGGGTACTTCATTGAGTACAGCGGGATGAAATTCGGGATGTTCTATCTGGCCGAGTTCATGAACTCGGTGGCAGTGGCGGCCATATTCACCACCCTCTTCCTGGGCGGCTGGCGAGGGCCCTGGGTGGACCAGGCCCCGATTCTGGGGACCATCTGGTTCTGTGTTAAAATGGGGCTGGTCATCCTGACCTGGATGTTCATCCAGATCACCCTCCCCCGGCTGCGGATTGACCAGATGCTGAACTTTAACTGGAAGTTCCTGACCCCGCTGGCGATCCTCAATCTCTGCGTGACGGTACTGGTGAATAAAGGGATCACGGAGGCCTTCCCTGGCGGCGTGCCGGCCTGGACCCGCGCCGGGCTTCTCCTGCTCTCCAACGTCCTGACCGTGCTGGTGGTCTGGGGGGTGAGCGCGCTGGGGCGGCAGCGGGAGGAACGGCGGGCCTGGCGGGCGGCCCAGACGACCGAACTGGAGGTAACCGCATGACCATCACGCTCTCCCATGTGCTCTTCGTCCTCTTCGGCCTGATGGTGCTGGGCGGGGCGATCGCCGTCGTCACTGTCCGGAACCTCTTTCACGCCGCGCTGTGGCTGATGCTGGTCTTCTTCGGAATGGCGGGCCTCTACGTTCTGCTGGAGGCTCCCTTTTTTGCCGCCGCGCAGTTGTTCATCTATATGGGTGCCATCGGCATCCTGATTATCTTCGCCATCATGCTCACCCGTGCCTTTATGCGCCAGCCGATGCCGCGCGCCAACGAGCAGTGGTGGCTGGCGGCCCTGCTGGCGGCGGTGCTCCTGGGCGTGCTGGTCTTCCTTATCCTGCAGAACATCCGCCCCCACATCATAGCGGAGGCGGTCCCGGAGAACACGATCCACATCTTAGGGGTGACGCTGGTGGATCCCACGGGGTATGCCCTGCCTTTTGAGGTCGCCTCGGTCCTGCTGGTGATGGCCCTCATCGGCGCGGTGACGATTGTGCGGGAGCGGT
>JASFBC010000096.1:0-3712 GCA_036172315.1 Anaerolineae bacterium
CTGGGAAGGATTCAATTGGTGATACAATTATACCACAGGATGGGGGTTTCTGCAAAGTATTAATCAGCGCCGACTGAAGTCGTCCTCCCCTGGGCCTGCGGCCTTCGGATGGCCTGCGCCGTCCTTTCCGGAGGCGTCAGCGAGGTTGACGCCCGGCGCAAAGCCCCCTATCGGCGCCGAGAGGGCGATCTCCGTCGAATTTTTGCCATCGTCAAGAAAAAATCCGTCAGTCCTCCGGCCTGATACGAACTCCGGACCAGCGGGCCTGCGACCACTTTCCGGAATCCCATGGCTTCTGCCTTTTCCTGGTAGTCGGCGAACTCTTCGGGAGGAACGTACCGAACGACGGGGTGCTGGTGCTCGGTGGGTTGAAGATATTGCCCCAGAGTGAGCATATCACATCCAGCCTCTCGCAGGTCATATAAGACCCGCAGGACCTCCGCAATCTGTTCCCCCAACCCCAGCATAAGCCCGGATTTGGTCGCAATATGAGGGGTGCGAATCTTGATCCAAGAGAGGATACCGATGGAGCGCTGGTAATTGGCTTGGGGACGAATCAGAGGATACAACCGGGGCACGGTCTCCACATTGTGGTTCACCACATTGGGGCCTGCATCCAGGACGGTTTCCAGAGCGGCCAGCGACCCCCGAAAATCGGGAATCAGGACCTCCACTCCGGCCCTCGGCAAGCGGCGACGGATGGCCCGCACTGTGGCTGCGAAGTGGCCGGCGCCTCCATCGGGCAAGTCGTCTCGCGTGACCGAGGTGACCACCACGTGCCGCAAACCGAGCCGGGCCGCCGCCTCCGCCACTCGCTCTGGCTCCTCAGGGTCTGGGGGAAGTGGGCGCCCTTTCTTCACCGCGCAGAAGCGACAATTCCGGGTGCAGACATCCCCCAGAATCAGGAACGTCGCGGTACCCTGCCCGAAGCACTCCGGCAGATTGGGGCAGAGGGCCTCCTGACAGACGGTGTGGAGCGCCAGGCCGTCCAGCAGGTCCTCCATCCGACGCACGGCCTCCTGGCGCTCCACCGAGATGCTCCGCCACAGCCAGGCTGGCTGCACGGCCCGTTCGTCTGAATACCTCCGCAAAACAGAAGGGTCTTCCCCCCTCACCTGATAGCCAAACACTTCAGCAAATGCCTCCACAAGCCGCTCGGCGACCTCCTTCCGGTCCGGTGCATACCCCAGTTCCCGCTCCATAGAGGTCACCCTCCGGTCCCGTAGTCCGCAGGGGATGAAAAGGTCAAAGTGGGCCATCTGAGGGGCGATGTTCAGTGCCAATCCGTGGCGGGTGATCCCGTTCCGCACGGAGATGCCAATGGCGGCGATTTTCTGGCCGTTCACCCAGACGCCCGGATGCCCCTCCAGGCGCTCTGCCTTCAGGCCAAAGGCTTGCAGCGCCCGGATCGCTGCTTCCTCCAGCCGCCAGACGTATCTGTAGAGGTCCCCATCGGGCAGTCGGAGGATGGGGTAGACGACCAGTTGCCCTGGGCCGTGATAGGTGGCCCGTCCGCCCCGGTCGGTGGGGAGCACGCGGATGCCCTGCTGAAGGAGGAATTCCCGGGGGACCAACAGGTCTTCTTCCCCGCCGCCCCTTCCAATGGTGATGACCGGTGGATGCTCCAGGAGAACCAGGATGTCGCCGATGGAGCCGCGCGCCCGGGCGGCTGCCAGTTCCTCCTGAAGCCGGAGGGCTTCCTCGTAGCCCACTACGCCCAGACGGATGACAGAGAGGGTATCCGTCATAGCCAGCATCTATGCAGGGATCACTCCCACTTGGGTAGATGCAGCGACCGCTTCTCCACATCCATCGCCGCATCCACCAGCGCCTCTCCGATGGATGGGTGGGCCGGGATCAAGCGGATGAGTTCCTCCACTGTCGCCTCGGCCATCATTGCCATCGCCGCCATGTTAATGAGGTCCACCGCGCCGGGGGCCATCACGTGGACGCCCAGGATTTTGCCGTACCGCCCGGCGACGACCTTGACCATACCTGCGCTCTCTTCCAGGATCATCGCGTAGGGGTTGATGGCGATAGGGAACTTGCCAACCGCCACCTCCAGGCCGCGCGCCAGGGCCTCCTCTTCCGTCAGGCCCACCCAGGCCACCTCGGGCCAGGTATAGACCCAACGGGGGAGCGCCCGATAGTCCATCCGGCTGGCCCGTCCCAGCGCGTTCTCGGCGGCGACGATACCTTCCGCATTGGCCTTGTGCGACCACATCGGCCCGGCGGCAACGTCGCCCACCGCATAGACATGCGGGACACTGGTCTCCATCTGGTCATTGACCACGATGGCGCCCCCTTCTGTCCGGACCCCCTGTTCCCGCAAGCCCAGCCCAATGGAGTTGGGCAGACGACGGGCTGCTAGGACCCGATCCGCGAGCAGTTCCTGACCATCCGCCAGAAGGACGGCCAGGGCACCATCTTCCCGCTGATGGATGGCCTTCACCGCAATTCCACGCCGGATAGTGATGCCGGAATCGTAGAGGTGCTTGCTCAGGCGCTGGGAGATCTCCCGGTCGGCCCCGGGCAACAACTGAGGGCCGGGCTCTATAATGGTGACCTGACTGCCCATAGCGTGAAAGTATTGGGCCAGTTCCAGGTCCCACGGCTGGCTTCCGATGACGGCCAGTCGGGCCGGGATGTCTCGCAGTGTAAGAGCCTCCTCGGTTCCCATCACGCCGGGGAGGTCCGCGCCCTCTATGGGCAATTGGGCCGCCACTGACCCGGTGGCAATGACGATGTTGCGGGCCGGAATCCGCTGCCCGTCTATCTCCACCGTATCCCGGGCAACCAGCCGGCCCCGTCCTCGCAGCAGCGTGACCCCATATTCGGTCAGCAACTGCTCTGTGCCCAGGCGCAGTCCTTCAATCAGCAGGTCTTTGCGCTCGTGGAGGGTTTGCCCATCTACCTCCGGCTCTCCGGCCCGAATACCGAAGCGCGCGGCTTTCCGGAAAAACTGCATCAGCCGCGCGGTAATCATCAGAAACGTGGTGGGGATACAGGCCCGGTTCATGCAGTTCCCGCCGTAGAGGTCCGCCTCCACCATGGTCACCCGACCGCCCAGTTGGGCAGCGCGCATGGCGGCGGCAAACCCGCCTGACCCACCCCCGATCACAACCAGGTCCTGAATTTCCGTCATTGGCGGCTCCTCACGGAACAAACATCAACGTCGGATGCTCCAGATAGCGGACAACCGTCTGGAGGAAGGCTGCGCCAGGGGCGCCGTCCACAATCCGATGGTCAATGGTCAGGCTGAGCACCATGCGGGAACGGACGGCAACCTGGCCGCTCACCACGGTCAGTTCCTCAGAGATTCGTCCCACGCCCAGAATGGCCACCTCTGGGGGGTTGATGATGGGCGTGAAGGCATCAATCCCGTACATCCCCAGGTTAGTGATGGTGAACGTGCTCCCGGTCACCTCGTCCACCGAGAGGTCCCCTTTCCGGGCCCGCTCGGCCAGGTCCTGCACGGCCTGGTGGATTTCCAGAAGGGACTTCCGGTCGGCCTGGCGGATCACAGGCACGATGAGCCCGTCCTCCAGGGCCACTGCCACACCGATGTGATCGTCTCCATGACAGACGATTTCCTCACCCACTAGACTGCTGTTCAGGATGGGGTGCCCTTCAGGGCCAGCACTGTCGCCTTGACAAAATGAAATGGGTCACTCTTACGGCTCCTTCTGGTCCACCCAAACGGTAACAGCCG
>JASFBC010000097.1:0-7174 GCA_036172315.1 Anaerolineae bacterium
ATCCCCAGGTCGTATCCGGAAGAGAGTGCATCAAATATCGGAGCCGTCGTAACCATCTACCAGGCGATGCGAGCATCCCATCGCGCGGGGCGCATTCCTGCGGCTCAGAAACGGCGGCCACAGTGCAAGGTTCCTCACCCCCCGGCGAAGCCGCCGGAGGGTGAGGACTGCGCCGCAAGTTTCTGGGTGACCATCCTTGTGACGTGCCTGGCACGTTACCCCAGAATCCGCCGCAGAAACTGGCCGGTGTAACTGGCCTCCACCCGCGCCACCTCCTCGGGCCAGCCCTCGGCGACCACCCACCCGCCGGCGTCGCCCCCCTCCGGCCCCAGGTCTATAATCCAGTCGGCCACCTTGATGATGTCCGGGTGGTGCTCTATGATGACCACCGTGTTCCCGGCGTCCACCAGCCGGTTCAGGACGGCCACCAGTTTGTCCACGTCCGCCGCGTGCAAGCCCACGCTCGGCTCATCCAGCACGTAGAGGGTTCGCCCGGTGGCGATCTTAGAGAGTTCCCGCGCCAGTTTCACCCGCTGCGCCTCCCCGCCGGAGAGCGTCGGCGCGGGCTGTCCCAGGCGGATGTAGCCCAGCCCCACGTCCTGCAATGTCTGCAACTTGCGCCGGATGGCCGGAAAGGCTGAGAAGAACTCCGCCGCCTCGTCCACCGTCATATCCAGCACCTCGGCGATGTTCTTCCCCTTATAGCGGACCTGCAGCGTCTCCCGATTGTACCGCTTGCCGTGACAGACGTCGCAGGGGACGTAGACATCGGGGAGGAACTGCATCTCAATCCGCAGGACGCCATGCCCCTCGCACGCCTCGCAGCGGCCCCCCTTGACGTTGAAGGAGAACCGTCCGGCCCGGTAGCCGCGAATTTTGGATTCCGGCAGTGAGGCGAAGAGGTCACGAATAGGGCCGAAGAGGCCGGTATAGGTGGCCGGGTTGGAGCGGGGCGTCCGCCCGATGGGCGACTGGTCTATATTAATGGCTTTGTCTATGTGTTTTGTTCCCTCAATGGCGTCGTGGTCTCCGGCGGGCTCCCGGGCGCCGTGGAGCATCTGGGCCAGGCGGCGGTAGAGGATGTCCACCAGCAGGGTGGACTTGCCGGAGCCGGAGACACCGGTGATGCAGACGAACATCCCCAGTGGGATAGGGACGTCTATGTTTTTCAGGTTGTGCTCCCGTGCGCCCCGAATGACCAGGAACTGACCGTTGCCGGGGCGGCGCTGGCGGGGGACGGGGATCCGCCGCCGCCCGGAGAGATACGCCCCCGTCAGGCTGACGGGATGGTTGAGGACGTCCTCCAGCGTCCCGGCGACAACGACCTCTCCCCCCTTCTCCCCGGCCCCCGGCCCCAGGTCTATGATCCAGTCGGCGGAGCGGATCATCGCCTCGTCGTGCTCCACCACCAGGAGCGTGTTGCCCAGGTCTCGCATCGCCTGCAGGGTGCGGATGAGCCGGTCGTTATCCCGCTGGTGCAGGCCGACGGTCGGCTCATCCAGGACGTAGAGGACGCCGGTGAGTTGGGAGCCGATCTGCGTCGCCAGGCGGATGCGCTGGGCTTCGCCGCCGGAGAGGGTGTCGGCGGTCCGGTCCAGTGTCAAATAGTCCAGCCCGACATCCACCATAAACTGGAGCCGGGAGCGGACTTCCTTCAGGATGCGGTCGGCGATGATGCGCTCCTTCTCGGTGAGATGGCCCTTCAGGTCATCCAGCCAGGCCAGGAGTTGGCTGGCGGGCCAGCGGGTCAGTTCGTAAATGTTCTTTCCGCCCACGGTGACAGCCAGGGCCTCGGGCCGCAGGCGCGCGCCCCCGCAGGCCGGGCAGGGCCGGCGGGTCATAAATTCTTCTATTTTGGCGCGGATATAGTCGGAGGTCGTCTCCCGGTAGCGGCGCTGAAGGTTGGGGATGACGCCCTCAAAGGGGGTGCGGTAGATGCGCCGCCCGCCGTCCCGCGCGATGTAGGCGATGGGGATCTCCTCGCCGCCGCTCCCGTAGAGGATGAGGTTTCGCTGGGCCGGAGTCAGTTGCCGCCACGGGACATCGGTGGGGATCCGGTAGTGGCGGGCAGTGGCCTCTAACAGTTGCCAGTAGTAGCCGTCGTGGTCATCCGTGTTCCAGGCGACGATGGCCCCCTCCTCCAGCGAGAGGTCCGGGTTGGGGACGATAAGGTCGGGGTCCAGTTCGGTCTGCGTCCCCAGCCCCTGGCAGGTCCGGCAGGCGCCGTGGGGGCTGTTGAAGGAGAAGGTGCGCGGCTCAATCTCCGGCAGGCTGATCCCGCAGACCGGACAGGCCAGGTGTTCGGAATAAAGGAGGTCCCGGGGCTCCTCGGCGGAGACATCATTGATGATAACAATGCCGTCCCCCAGCCGGAGCGCCGTCTCCACCGAGTCGGTCAGGCGGGTGCGGAAGCCGTCATCTATCTCCCCGGGGATGATGAGCCGGTCCACCACCGCCTCAATGGTGTGGAGTTTGTACCGGTCCAGTTCTATCTCCTCCTCCACTTCCCGGACGACCCCATCCACCCGAACGCGGACGAAGCCGGCCTTGCGGACGTCCTCAAAGACGGACTGATGATGGCCCTTCCGGTCCTTGACAAGAGGGGCCAGTACCTGGAATCGGGTGCCGGGCGGGAGGGCCAGGACCGCGTCCACAATCTGCTGGGCGGATTGGCGGGTCACCTCGCGGCCGCACCGGGGGCAATGGGGGATGCCGATGCGGGCGTAGAGGAGGCGGAGGTAGTCATAGATTTCGGTGACGGTGCCCACGGTGGAGCGGGGGTTGTGGGAGACGCCCCGCTGGTCAATAGAGATGGCGGGGGAGAGGCCCTCAATGGAATCCACGTCGGGCTTCTGCATCTCCCCCAGAAACTGGCGCGCATAGGCGGAGAGGGATTCCACGTAGCGGCGCTGCCCCTCGGCGAAGATGGTGTCAAAGGCCAGGGAGGACTTCCCCGAACCGGAGATGCCGGTGATAACGACGAGGCGATTGCGGGGAATCTCCACAGTGATGTTTTTGAGATTATGTTGCCGGGCACCCCGGACGATAATCCGATCCATCGCGCATCTATTGTAGGTGGATATTTTAGCATGGGATAACGGAATCGGCAAAATGAGCCCCCTTCAGGGATTCCCCCACCAGCCGCTTGCGACTGATTGCTTTTGTGATATACTCTGCAACGGAAAGGCTATGCTATGGTGGATTCACCGCTCCAACTACTGAGTCCCGATCGCGCCCGGCAACTGGTGGAACTGGCCGAGCAGGCCCGGCAGCATCTGGAGCGGTTCGCAGGCCAGCCGGTTCGCTACGACGCGGCGGCCCTCCAGTTGCTGGACGAGTGGATTGAACGGACTCCCTCGCCGACAAAGCCGCTCCGGATTCTCTGGGTGGCCTTCGTCGGGGAGGTCTTCCGCCGACGCTACAATGGGGCGTGGGCCATCCATCAGAGCGACGGCAGGGAGTTGACCATTGTCTGCCCCACCGAACGGGGGACGCTCCATCCCGTGGACGTGGCCGCGCAGGTGAGCCGTCGCATCGCCAACGGCATCGCCGAATCTCTGGCCCTCTACTACGTCCGCCAGAGCATTCTCCTGCGGGAGCACGAGGATATTGCCTGAAGACCACGGACGACAGACGATAGACCACTGACTATAGGCGATGGACAATGGGCGTGCGCCCCGGAATCCCCCCGGTAGCCCGGCACCAGGCATAGTGGAGCACCGTCCTCCACGACAGGCGCCCCGCGCCCCAAGCCCTGCGACCCACGACCTGCGACCCGCTCCCTGGAACCTGTCAGCCCTCTTCTTGCTTTCTGCCGCTTCCCTGGCCTTTGAAGTCAACCTCACCCGCCTCTTCTCTGTCGCCCAATTCTACCATTTCGCCTTTATGACCGTCAGCCTGGCGCTGCTGGGCTTCGGCGCCAGCGGGACGTTCCTGAGCCTGGCGGGAGGCGTCACCCGTCGTCCCGGCCGTGCTCTTTCCCTCCTGAGTTGGGGATTCGCTGTTACCGCCATCGGCTCCTACGGGCTAACGCAGGCGCTCCCCTTTGACTCCTTCCGCGTCCCGCTGGATGGCCGACAGTGGGGCATCCTGGCCCTGCACTACGTGGCCCTATCCCTCCCCTTCTTCTGCGCAGGGGCGGCGACGGGATTGCTCCTCTCCATCCGGTGGGGTCAGGTGGGGCGGACCTACGCGGCCAATCTGGCCGGCTCGGCGGTCGGATGCCTGCTGGCGGTGACCGCGCCGTCCCGCATCGGTGCTGAGGGCGTGGTCCTCCTCACCGCCGCGCTGGGCGGATTGTCGGCGCTCCTCTTCTCCCGTCCCCGATGGCCTGCCGCCCTCGTCCAGTCAACCCTCGTCGGGGGATTGCTTCTGCTGGCTTTCCGGCTTCCGCCCGTCCTGGAGATTCGCCTTTCCCCCTATAAGGGCCTCTCCTACGCCCTCCGGTACCCGGATAGCCATCTCCTCCTGCGCGCCTGGAACGGCATCTCGCGGGTGGACGTGGTGGAGTCCTCCATGATCCGGAGCCTCCCCGGGCAGGGCATCGCCTGCCGGGGACAGCCGCCGCCGCAGCGGGCGCTCTTTGTGGACGGGGACGATCTCAGCCCCATTACCCATGTCTCCGACCCGGCGGGTCTGGCCCCGCTGACCGATTGTCTGCTGACCGCGCTCCCATACCGTCTGCGGCCCGGGGCCCGGGCGCTGGTGCTGGACCCGCGCGGCGGCTGGGACCTCTGGGTGGCGCTGGCGGAGGGGGCCCGGTCGGTGACGGCGGTGGAGCCGAACCCTCTGGTGGTCGCGGCCGTCCGCGCGCAGGGGGCCTGGGCGGGAAACCTCTACGATCGCCCGGATATCTCCCTTTTTGTGGAGGACGGCCGGGCTTTCCTGGCCCGCGCCGGCCCACAGTATGACGTCATCCTGGTGGCCCTCCCGACTCCGTACCACCCCGTCACCTCCGGCGCCTACAGCCTGGCGGAGAACTACCGCTACACCGTAGAGGGGTTTGCCGCCGCGATGCGCCGCCTGACCGATGGCGGCCTGTTGACGGTGGTCCGCTGGGCCCAGTCGCCGCCCTCGGAGGAAGTGCGGGCCTTCGCGCTGGCGGTGGAGGCAGTGGAGCGGACCGGCGGCGACCCGGCGCGCAGCCTGGTCGCCCTGCGCAGTTACAACCAGGTGCTCATCCTGGCCCGCCGGGGCCCTTTCACCCCGGGGGAACTGGCCGCGATCCGGGAATTTGCCGCCGCGCGCTCCCTGGACCTGGCCTACGCGCCCGACATCCGGCCCGAGGAGGCCAACCGTTACAACATTATGCCCGCTCCCGAGCACTATCTGGCCTTCGCCGGGCTGATGGGGGCTGAAGACCGCGCCCGCTGGCTGGCCGATTACCCCTTTGACGTCACGCCGCCCACTGACGACCACCCGTTCTTCGGCCACTTTTTCCGCTGGCAGCAGGTGCCGGAGGTGCTGGCAATGGCGGGTCACGTCTGGCAACCGTTCGGCGGCGCGGGGTATCTGGTACCGCTGGCGTTGTTGGGGATTTCCATCATTGCGGCGGTGGCCCTGATTCTCCTGCCGCTGGCGGGGCGGAACCCTGTAGGGGCAACCGCCAGGGTTACCCCTGCCTCGCCAGGGCTGCTCCTGCAGTTGGTCCCCTTCGGCTTTCTGGGGTTGGCCTTTATGCTGGTGGAAATTCCCCTCCTCCAGCGGTTCATCCTGTTTCTGGGGCATCCGGCCTACGCGATGGCAGGGGTGTTGGGAGCGCTGCTGCTGTTTTCGGGACTGGGAAGCCTGCTCTCGGCGCGCGTCCCACCGTGCCGGGCGCTGGGAGGGGTAGTGGGGGTGGTGGCCCTCTACGGGCTGGGGATGCCCCTGCTCTCGGGGCCGTTATTGGGGCTTCCCTTCGGAGCGCGCGCGGCAGTGACGGCCCTGGGTCTGGCCCCATTGGGGATGACGATGGGGATGCCCTTCCCGCGCCTTTTGGGAGCCCTCCAGGAGCGGGAACCGGCGCTGGTGCCCTGGGCGTGGGGCGTCAACGGCGCGCTCTCCGTCGTCGCCTCCGTCCTGGCGGCCCTGATGGCTCTCTCCTGGGGCTTCCGGGCTGTCCTGATCGCCGGTGCGGCAGCCTACCTGGGGGCATGGCTCACTTCGGCCTGGGCGTGGCGGTCTCCTTCAACTGATGCTGCTGGACCCCCGGCCCGGTGAGGGGGACGAAGGCCACGCCGCCATAGTTGTAGGCCTTCAACTCCCCGTCCGGTTGTTTGACCAGTTTCCAGAGCACCTGATACCCGCCCGGTGGCCCTACCGGGATGACCATTCGCCCCCCCACGGCCAGTTGCTCCACCAGCGGCGGAGGGATGTGGTCCGGCGCGGCGGTGACGATGATGGCGTCAAAAGGAGCGTACTCCGGCCAGCCGTAGTAGCCGTCCCCCTGCTTGCAGGTTACCTTATAGCCCAATTCTCTCAGCCGTTCCTGCGCGCTGCGGGCCAGTTCGGGGATGATTTCTATGGAGTAGACCTCCACCCCGGGGATGGAGGCCAGGACAGCGGCCTGATAGCCGGAGCCGGTTCCGATTTCCAGCACCCGGTCGCCGGGCTTCAGGTCCAGCAACTCCGTCATCAGGGCGACGATGTAGGGCTGGGAGATGGTCTGGCCGAAGCCGATGGGCAAGGGGTAATCGCCGTAAGCCTGGGGGCGCTCCTCCTCCGGCACAAAGAGGTGGCGGGGGACGGTGCGCATCGCCTCCAGCACCCGTTCGTCTCGGATTCCCCGAGCCTGGATGGTCTCAATCACCATTCGCTCCCTCATCTGGACGTAACGAGCGTCATCCGCTGGCGCGGCCGTTGGCGACGGGGTAGGCAACCCTCCCGGTCGGCATGCGGTGGCCAGCAACAGCCAGCAGAGAAAAAGGGTCCTCTTTGCCATTCTGAATTTTATTTTGGACGCAGATTCCCGCAGATTCTCTATTTATCTGGGACGCAGATTCCCGCAGATTCCCGCAGATTCTCTCAGATGATCTTTGAAAATCTTCCCCATATCTGCGAGCGAAGCCTGCGAAAATCGGCGTCCCGTTTTAGACCGGTACTCGCCGAAGGACGAAGCGGACAAAGGCTTCAGCCAGCGAGGGGTTCGTCCCTTCTCAGTCCCTCTGGCTTTTGGCCAGCCAGCCTCTGACTT
>JASFBC010000098.1:0-3455 GCA_036172315.1 Anaerolineae bacterium
AGGCTGTCTTAACGTCGGGATGATCCAACGCGTAAGTGTTCCAGGGCGACGGCAGGGGTTGATTCGTGGCGCTGCCCCAATAAAGAGCAAGGGAATTACGCTCTTGGTTGAGTGGGGTGATCGAGACCAGCAGCGTGTGCCTTTCGGGGATAGATGCGCGCGCGGTCTGCCATTCGTTCATTACCCCTTCCGGGAAGGAACCGTTCGACAGAGCTTCAGGCCAGGGTACGCCGCCGTCAAAATGGAGTGCGGTCAAGTCACCGTGAGAAGCTAGGAATTGGTTCATGCGGTCAATTCCGGCCAATGTCGCTTCAGGTGGCCAGCGCGTGAACCCCATGGAAAAGGTCCTAGCTGTGTCCTCCAGCTGCGGCAATGCCGGGTTTGAATTACATTCCTTCGGCGTGACTGGTGTCTTTGTACATCCGATAATGAAAAACGGTAGTAGGAGTAGTACGAGAAGTGCCGAAACTCGGCGGCAGGTTCTCCTGTACCATCGTGTCTCTTTGGCCACAGGCAGCAAAAACCGCCGAACCGATTGTAAGTATTGTAAGTAAGCCATTTCACTCTCCCTATTGTCATGAGCGCTGGTAAGCCGCCCAACGGCAAGCATAAGCCGCCGCGCGCTGACTGCGTGGAAAACCCCTTCGCCAGCAGGCACGCCCCAAAGCGCGTTTCCCCGCCGCCAGCACGCGCCAAAGGCGCGGTCGGCTTGATGCAATGTTATGCGGCTCCTCCGCCTCGCCCAACCTCGCCTCCGCTTACATTGCCCATCTGCCCCCCAGAGGACGGCCATATACTATGGCGCAATCCTCTGTATCTCTTGTGGTTGCCACCAATCCCACAGGACTTGCCAGTTTACGTAGCCATATTCACCCGTCGGGTCCGGCTTGGGGGTAAGTTCGGGTACTACCTGACGCAGATTTCTCCCATCGGACCGCATCAACCAAAGGCTGGCTCCTTCTTCGCCAAGACGGGCAAATAGAATATAGTTGCCATCGGAAGACCACGACGGACATTCATCTCGAAACCGATCTTCATGGGTCAACCGACGCCTTTGCCCAGAAGAGACCTCTATAACCCAGATGCGCCGTTGGGCCAGGGCGACATCTCGCCGGGCATAAGCGGCCTCAGCCGGCGTCGGAGGACCGGCGCTATAAGCCAGACGCTTGCCATCGGGAGAAAAGGCCGGTTGGATTGGCGACTGTTCGGTATGGTCTATCAACCAATGTATGGCCGATGAGGCCGGGTCCATCAGCGCCAGCCCTTTGTGGACCCAGGTTTCTCGTCCCTCTCCGGCAATAAATGCCAGTTGACCATCGGGTGACCAGGAAAGCCAATCCGAATTGAGGAGCATCTTCTGGTTTAAACAACGTGGAGCCCCGCCGCCGGCTGGTACCAGGCACAAGGGCAAACCATCCGCTTCAGCTTGAGCAGAGACCGGTCCAATCCAAATCAGCAGCCAGCGATTATCGACTGACCAACCGGCCAGATGGGGGATCTGCATCAGATCCTGAGTTGCGTATAAGGTTGAAGATTCTCCATCAAGGGAGATTTTACGCAGGCTCGATTCTTCAACCCCTTGCACTTCATAGACGAGCCACCTGCCGGTATAATCCCAGGCGAATTGCGCCAATGTAATCGATATATCACTTTTGACGAGGGTTAGGGTTTGCTGCTGATTGGCCTGCCAGACTACCAAACCGCTGGCTGCTGAAAGGTAAGCCAACCGATTCTCCACAGGTGACCAGGCAAATTCATAAACTGGCGTTTCAGTTATCGGCTGCTCTTTCCCTGTGCTGACCTCAAGCGCCCATAATTGGTCGCCCTTAAAGTAAGCGATCCACTGTCCATCAGCCGACCAGCGTGGTTGACTGTTGCGGCCATCGCGGGTCAGGCGAGTGTGCTGGTCGGTATCCAGATCCACCACCCATACGTCGCCCCCGGCGATGTAAGCCACCTTTCCCAGTAAGGGCGCCGAGGGGGGCGGCTCCTGCTCAAAGCGGACCTCCAGCACCCCTCGGCAGCCGATCAGCAAGACCAAGATCAACAAAAGCAACCGATTTCTTTGTCTCATGGCTTCCGGAAACCGGACACCATTTGCTCCAGTAACTCGAGGGTTTCGGCTTGCTCGCCCGGCCATGCCGTCCAGCACAGGATAGAGTCCCCATCGGGATACCACAGAAGGGCATAGACGTAAGGACCGCCCATATCAGGGTCATTATTTTCCAATCGCTGGCGCAGTACCGGCACGCCGCTGATCCATCCCTCCTCCTCTTCGGTTACCTCGCCGATCCATCCTGTTCCGTGCTCGGCAATCCATACCGCTAGAGAAGCCCGGTGAGGATTTGGAAAGACTTGAAGACTGACCCAGCGGGTACTTTCCTGTAGAGATGAAGCGTCCATCACCCGCACGCCATCGGCAGGATCCGGCGTAACTGTCATCGTGTACCATCCGGCGGGAAAGGGGAAAGTGAAGCGGCCTAATGGATCAGCAAAAGTCTGCCAAGATTCAGAATGACCGCTTTGTGCTGTCAGTGTTGGTTCTTGTAGCCCGATACAGTCTGGATGTGCAGGGTTCTCCTGACAAATATCCACGATGACTGTCGTACCCGGAGCCAGGGCGGGCAATGTCTCGGTGGGCGACGGCACTGTTGTGGGCATCTCGCTGTTTCGTCCGCAGCCGCTCAGACTTGCGAATAGTCCCACGAACAAGGAAAGAACAATCAAGTTCGAAATCGTTTTGCTCATCATAACAATCTCCTCCAACGAGTATGGTATGGATGATGGAGCAAGCCGGATGGACCGAGAACGCTTACCGTCTGGCAAATTCCCGGATAGAATCCAACGCCCACCCATTGTTGGTGTAGTAGCTCAGTGACTTGATTGCACCATCCCACGGATCGTTGATCTGATACCCACTGGGTTGACTACCGCTTCCAGACCTGACCACCACAAAGTAGGTTAAGGGACCTTTGACCAACAGGACAATGGGGGGCCTACCGGCCGAGAGCATACTCTGGAGTTTGTTGTAGGAGAAACTCCACGAGCCTACCCAGGTGGCCCTGTTTTCACTACACGAGTTTGCTGCCACGCCCCAGTAGATCGGGCAAGCGGAGTTCCCCAGACAGGTGTTCAGTTGACCGGGATTCTTGTTGACCGCACCATAGTACTTGAAGACCATCGCCGTTGAGGTCAAAGCACAACCGGCGGCGCCAATCGTTTGGCCGCAGGTCTGCATGACGTTGTTCTTCCAGGCGGGATCGTTTTGGCTGAAGAGCGGAACGTCCAGCAGAATCGTAGCATCCGGTAGCAGAACATCAGTCTCGGTCCACTCCAGGAGATTCTGAGGGGTTTCAAGTGGTATCGAGACCCCCGGAGCCAGGGGCACTACCTGGCCCTTTGCCGTTCCCCACACCGTGCCCTCTCGAGCGCCCAGGGAAACCGGCGGATAGAGG
>JASFBC010000099.1:0-4076 GCA_036172315.1 Anaerolineae bacterium
GGTTCGCTGCGGGCAAACAGATGGGCAAATCGGGCATGAAAGGCTGCAAAATCGTCAGCCCAATCATCGAGTTCTTCAGGTGTCATAGGCCCTTCCCTGTGCTACGATGTTGTCTTTATTATCGCTGAACAGGGTCTTTGACGCAAGTGCGGTTGTAATACTAACCCCCTACTTGTTCAACGGATCCTCCCGCAGATTGCAGACCTGCGGGAGGATCCGAGTTTTTTCCCTTGTGTTCTGACGAAATGGTGGTATAATGTTGAAGTATCTAGTACTCCGCCAAGTGTGATAATTTGATTTCGCACCTTTTCGCCTCCAATGGTGTTTTCGTAATTGGAGGTGAAGAGATGAATCGCAAATACGTTGTGCAATTGACTGAAGAGGAACGTTTACAACTCCAACAAATTGTCTCAACCGGTACAGCGCCGGCCCGCAAGATTCGGCGGGCACAAATTCTGCTCAAATCCGACAGCAGCGCCGAAGGACCGAACTGGAGCTACCAGGCCATCTGTGATGTATTCGACGTCTCGGCGACCACCGTCACCATCGTGCGCAAGGCGTACTGCCGCGACGGATTGGAGGCGGCGTTGAATCGCAAGAAGCCCGAGCGCGAATATCCCCATCGTCTCGATGGGGAGGCTGAAGCCCATCTGATCGCCCTTGCCTGCAGTCAACCGCCGGAAGGCCGCGCCCGTTGGAGCTTGCGGCTGCTGCGGGATCGCTTCGTGGAAGCCGGTTACGTGGAACAGGTCTCCCACGAGACCATCCGTCAGGTGTTAAAAAAAACGAGTTGAAGCCCTGGCTCAAGAAACGCTACTGTATTCCTCCACAGGCGAACGCCGCGTTTGTGTGCCAGGTGGTAACTATCTACCTGTGACCCCTCGGGGCGAGACCCCCGAGCCGTGGTCCTCACCCCACCTCCGGCCCTTCGGGCAGGGGGAGGGGTGAGGAAATAAGAGGCCGCAGGCCCAGGGAGGCTGACTTTCAGTCAGTGCTGAATAGTTACAATGGTTTTACTCCTGTTCATCTATCTGCATGGAGATGCTCCGCCGCCATTCGGTTGTCCGAAGGCTGTAGAGGCGATCCACGTGCTCCCGCAGCAGTTTGTGGACGAAACCTGCCCGCAACGGCTTGGGGAAGTACTCCGTCATCACGAATTCAAAGACGGCGTTAAGTTCCCCGCTTTCCAAGGCGTGGGCCTCCTGGTATGCATCTTCCAGCGTTCGGATGCGGGACAGCGTCTGTTCTGGGGAGAAGCGGGCAGCCGCGCGAGCCCGTTCCAGCCAGAGGGGGTCAGCAAGGGATTGAAGTTGTTCAGGAGAGAGCGAGTTCCGAATCTGTTCTATCAGTCGGATGTGGCCGGCTTCGTCGGCCCCCAGTTTCCACCACACTTCGGCGGCATCTGGCTCATGGGCGAAGGCTTCCATCAGTCGGAGGTACAATGTCTGGGCTGACGTTTCCGCCCGAATAAGTAGATCAATCAGGTCGTTCAATGTCCGGTTTTCCAGAGAGAGCATGCTGGCCGTCCCCTTAATTCTGAGTACGTTTTGCTGGGGGAGGAACCGAAAGTCATGCTTCAGCCGGTCGGGTTTATCGTTGAGCCAGTGAGCGGATATTTTCCTCCATTGAGATGAAAAGAGAGAGCAGTTCGCCGAAAGCGTAGAGGGCGAGCGCGATGAATCCGCCGTAGAGGAGAAGAATCAGGCTCCCGATTATACCCCCGGCGATCCCTCCCATGCCGGGCATCGGCGTGCCGAGTTCTCGCTCCAGGTTCCCCAGGGCCGCCCCCCCGGCAACCCCAGCAATGCAGATGCCGATGGCTCCCAGGATGGTGAGCGCGGCAACGATGCCTCCCAGGACCTTGTAAATCACGCTGAGGACTCGCAGGATGGGGTACCGCTTTTCCACAGCGACGGGCCTGGGAGCAGGGATCACCGGTGGAGGAGGGGGAGGGGGAGCCGGGAAGGCCGGCTCGGCAGCGGGGGGACTCCAGGCCACCGTCTCGGCGGTGAGTGGGGCCCCGCATTTGGCGCAGAAACGCGCTCCGGGACGGTTGTCGGTTCCGCAATTGGGGCAGATCATGGTTGTATCTCCTTTCGTGGTTTTCAGACCACATAAGGCAAACTCCATAGGAGTTGCCTTACGGCATTAAATGTAAAACCGCTCCGGGTCCACCTCTTCCCGCAGGATGCGCAGTTCCTCTTCGGTGGGCGGCTCGTTCTGGCCCACATGGGGTGGAATGATCAACTCAAATCCGGTATTCTCTATCACCTGTTCCACCGTGACCCCCGGGTTCGTCGCCAGTAGCCGCATCCGTTTGGTCTCCTCGTCAAAATCCAGCAGCGCCAGCGTGCTGACGACCCGATACGGGCCAGTGCCCGGCGGGAGCCCCGCCGCTTCCCGCGCGCCCGGACCGGTCAGGTAGCCGAGGGTGGTGATGAAATCCACTTGGGGGACGAAGCGGAGTTTGTCGTGGCGGATGATGATGATGGTGCGCCAGCAGAGGGAGCCGACATCGTTGGCGCCGCCGGAACCAGGCAGGCGAACCTTGGGGGGATGGTGCTGGGGGCCGATGACGGTGGAGTTTAGGTTCCCATAGGGGTCTATCTGCGCGCCGCCCAGGAAGCCGTAGTCAATGAAGCCGCGCGCGGCAGTCTCCATAATGTCACAGATGCCCGAGGCGGCCAGGCCTCGGTAGAACGTGCGGCCCTCGCCCACGGCGCGGGGAAGCCGCTTCAGGATGGCGCCCGTCCCGCCGAATTCAAAGATGGGGATCAGGTTCGGCGCGTGCATCTTCTGGGCCAGACTCGCGGCCAGCATAGGGATGCCGGTGCCGATAAACGCGGTCACGCCATCCGGAATCTGGCGGGCCGCCAGACAGATCATCAGTTCGGTGGGATTGTAGTTCGGGGCTCTCATCACCGTCCCTCCACTGCGGCCTTTAAGCGTTCCAGCCGCTCCCAGCCGACCAACTCCAGATATTCCCGGTGGTTGGCAACTCCATAGACGTACTTGTTCAGATACGCCTGGGTCCCCTCTTCCGTCTTGGACGCCTCCACCCATTCGCGGATGGCCTCCTCGTCCCGTTCGTACATATAGACCATTTCGCCGGGGTAGGAGCCGAAGGGGGCATGGACGACCGCGTCCACCAGGTAGTAGGGGATGATGGTCCGCTCCGGGTAGCGGCGGATTTCCTCTGTATCCACGATTTCCTCAGCGCTGATAATGAGCCGTTTGGAGGCGCGCGCCAGTTCAAAGGCGAAGCCGCTAATGCCCTCAAGCTGGGCGTTGCCGTAACGGTCGGCCCGGTGGACGTGGATGAGGCCCACATCCAGGATGAGGGCCGGGATCAGGCAGACCTTCATCCCGGTGAAAGGGCACTCCGCGACTTTGGCCGCGCTGTAGCGGAAAGTGTCGCTGCCTAACATGGAGCGGACCGGGATGAAGGGGACGCCCATAGAGGCGGCCTTGAAGCGCCAGGTGATGCCGCCGTTGGACCACTCCACAACTTTCTCCACCCGTCCGCTCTCCACTTCGCGGCGCAGGCAGTGGGAGGTGCCGTAGACCTCCAGGCCGATGTAGGTGATGTCCAGGGTTTTGACCAGATGGGCGCCCAGCCAGAGGTCCAGTTCCAACACGCCCTGTCCGGCGACCCGCAGGTCCTTCTTGCCCTGGCGGACGATTTCCCGCGCCAGGCTCATCGGGCAGCGGACGGTGCCGTAGAGTTCGGTGCCGATATAGCACCCGTCATAAACGAACCGGGAGATGGCCTCCTGTTCGGTCATCCGCTTATCCACCAGACCGTGGGCCTTCTTCTCCCGGTTCCACTTGCGAAATTCGTCCAGGTCTATCGGCTGGAGTAGTTCGCCCATTCCGGATTCCAGAATGCGCATAGGGGGCCTCCTCAGAAATCTGAAATAGGACGCAGATTTTCGCAGGCTTCGCTCGCAGATGTAGCGCAGGCCTGGCGGCCTGCACTACTGCGGCCTGCACTACTGCGGCCTGCACTACTGCGGCCTGCACTACTGCGGCCTGCACTACTGCGGCCTGCACTACTGCGGCCTGCGCTACAGCCG
>JASFBC010000100.1:0-10349 GCA_036172315.1 Anaerolineae bacterium
GAAACAACCCGATAATCTGTGGGGGATTCTACCACGAGGCGAGGTTCCTGTCAACGATTTGGGCATAGAGCGCTTCCAGCCGCTCCGCGTGCTCCTCCATCGTCATCGGCGGCCGCACGTTGGCGCGCAGGCGAGGGAGGAAAGGAGGTGAGGGTCAGCGATCAGGCGTTAGATGGTTAAGCATATCAGCCTTGCCATCTTTTCGGTACCCGCCAGGGTAAGACCAGGGGCTCCAGAAGCCGGGGACGGCCCGGGCGACGGTCTCTTAAGAACAGCCGTATTCCTCTTAACCCTTTCAAACGGCCTATTAGCGGGTGAGAATCTTCTTCTATTAGAAGGGTATAAAGCACAGCTGCCCAGTCATACAGGAAGATGATCGGAAGGTCTATAGCAGGTGCATTCTTTATTACCGTCCAGACTTTGTTACGGGCCTTCAGTTGTTTTTTGATGGGAGAATTCTCCCCCAGACTTGCGCTGGTCTGATGACGGACAACCGCCTGGGGAACATACCAACAGTGCCAGCCAGCAATCTGGGCCCGCCACGCCAAATCCACATCCTCGAGGTAAGCGAAGAAGCGCTCATCAAAAAGCCCGATCTCTTCCAGCATTGCCCGACGGTAGAGAGCCGCCCCTGCCGAAGCGCCGAACACCTCGCATTCCTCCAGAGCCTCGCTCACCGGGCGTCCCCTTAGGCGGTCCCAGGCAATGGCTGCTCGGTCCATTGTGATCCCAGCACTTTGGACTGTTTCTGGTTGATGCGCGAACACCATCAGGCTGGCACAGGAGCCAATATGCGAATCCTTTTCTATAGCACTGACCAATGCCTCTAACCACTGGGGTTCAGGAAAGGCATCATCGTTCAAGAGGGCCACATAGGGTTCGTTGGAAGCCAGAATCCCTTGATTGACAGCTGCTGCGAAGCCCAGGTTGCGGTCATTGACAACGACCCGCAGGGGAAGTTGACCTGCCAGCATCCTTGGCATCCCATCGGAACGTCCGTTGCTCACGATAGTTACCACAAAATCTGCATAGGTTTGCCGAGCAGTGGCTTCCAAGCATTGAAGAAGCCTCTCTTCCCCACGCCAGGTCGGAATAACCAGATTAACCAGGGACTTTGTCATTTCAAAACCAACGGCAAAAACACGAAAAGATTGGTCGGAAATGCTGCTACCGCTACAGAAGTCGCTATCAGCGTATTCGTCGCGTCGTATGCTTTGATTTCTATCGTGTACCGTTTAAAGTTTGTCAATCCGGTTAACATCAAACTTGTGGCTGAACCGACGTTAAGCGTCTGTCCACAGCCCACTTCGTTCGGGGGAGCAGCGCCCGCTTCACAGGCAACCGATACTTCATAATGTCCTATGCCGCCAATCAGTACTCCTGCCCCGGCAGTCCAGTCCAGGCGCAGCGCACCATCCCTCGGAACGACTATAAGTGCGAAAGGATGGTATTCGTCTGCACCAAAGTCATAGGCATTTCCATAAGGACGAAACTGACGGTCTATATCGTCTCCCACTGTGCTTCCAGTTCCCATATCTATAGCGGGCGAATCTAAGCGGAGGTGGTAATTGTGGTATGGATGACCAGGGGATAAAAAGCCAGCCGATGAGGAAGAACGCATAGTGTTAAGGCCATTAATTGTGCCAGCAGAAACAGGGGAGCCATCGTCATTCGTGTTCTTCGTGTTGCCAGCAAATAGTCCCTGGTTGAAGTTGAGGACGCTGCTTTGCTGAACCACAATCGCTGCAGCGGCTGTTCCACCAGAAGTATGATCTGCAATCACGCTGTGATTCAAATTGACGACGGCCTGCCGCTGAGGATCATCCGGCGACGGCCACGGTTGAACCAGAAGCCCTTGTCCCAAAACCAGAGGCGAATTGATCTGGTTATGAGCGATGGTCGCGTGGTTAATATTCGCATTCACTCCGTGGATTACGATACCCCCTCCGCCACCATACCCCGGATGAGATATCCCACTCCCCTGGCTTGCTGTGTTCCAGGCAACAACTACGTTATTGAGTGTTAGATATGTTCCCTCCCAACCAGGAAACACATATAGCCCTCCACCAGCGCCGATACCACCGAAGCCTCCTGTGGAACTGCCGCCAGTAACGGAATTAGAGATAACAAGAGTTCTCTCTATGGTTATGTTGCTACTGTCCACATCAATTCCACCCCCAGCGGCCCGCCCACCTGTTGTTGCGGCACCGCCTATGCCCATATTGTCAGCAATATAGGAATCACTAATTGTCACAGAGATCCCTAACTTACCAAAGTTCTCGACAAAGATACCGCCGCCATAAGCCCCACCCCCGTATTGGGAAGCATTACCACCTCGCACTCTATTGCCCGTCACAGTGACACGCCGTAGCGCAACGGTGGATTCTTGAATCGCAATTCCCCCTCCCAGCGCATCCGCATTGGGTGGAGACCCGAAACTACCACTACCCGTTGAGTTGCCCGCTTGGGCCAGATTGTTAGTGAAAACCGAATCCTCAATGATCACGTTCGCTTTATAAATAAACAATGCCCCAAAGGCCACGCCTCCCCGCTCTGGGCCTGTGCCTCCATATGATTGATTTCCCTCAAATGTTACCCGTTGAAGCAGGGAGGTTGTCCCCGCTGGAGGCTCTTCTATTCGCAAAGCAGCCCCATCGGCCTGACCACCAACACCGGAGGATGTATCTTGACCCACCGCCTGATTATTGCGGAAGATCACTTCCTTCAGCGTAACAGAGGCGTGCTGAACCAGCATCCCTCCGCCGACGCCACTGGGATCGTAAGGGTTCAGATACGTTGGGCCCTGAGCCCGACAATTCCGAATTGTGAAACCTTCCATGTGTAAATGAGCATTCGTTGTATTATATCCAATTGCCGCAACACCCCGATAAGTGTTTTGTCCATCAATGATGGTTGGGTTTGCCGCCGGGTCTGCTGTAAACCAATTATCGGTTGAATATCCACCCCAAATCTTCAGCTGCTTATCCACAAAACAGACAACTGCACGTGTTAACAAAAAAGAACACATATCTACATTAGCGTTATACGTATATGTACCCCCTGCAACCAAAATAGTATCCCCCGATGCAGATTGGTTCACAGCATACTGAATCGTTCGGCAGGGAGACACGGGTGAGCTACAATCCCCAACATCGGAACCCGTTGTAGCAACGTACCGAACGGTTGATATATCCGCCAATGATCTTGGGGGGCCGAAATGGGCGACCAGTGCCACCGCGAGTGCGATCTTTGTTAAGCAAATTCGTCTCAGCAATGCCATATGGCTTCACTCCTACTGGATTTTACGCGCTGAAAACACAAAAAACGGAAATCCCAAGTGACCTTGCCACGGACCCCAGTATAAATGGGCTATAGCATCAGAAAAACCGGCTTTGCGCAAATCGGTCAGAATATCCCAGCCAAAGTTCTGAAAACACAGAGAGCCCTCATTGGAAACTGGATTCCCGTGAATCTCGGGAGGGAGATGGTGGATAATTTTTCCGTCATTACCCACAGAAGCCCTAATTACAGTTTGTTCCGAATTCCAAAAAAACGGTATTGTAAACACCAAAATGCCTTCTGGAGCAAGAACCCGATGAATTTCCGCGAAGGCCTTTTTATAATCAAAAATATGCTCAAACACATCTTGCGTAATGACAAGATCGAAAATCCCGTCATCAAAAGAGAGTGCCCTTAGATCCTCGTGCCGCACTCTTTCCAAATTCTTCAAGGATACAGTGACCGCTCCACTCTTATAACCAGGCCCTAAATACTCACTTCCTATAAGGGAGGGCACCTTCTTTTTAAGTCTCCGATAAAAAGATGTCACTTGCTCAGCAATATAAACTCGTCGGTACCGCTCCAATTCGCATCGCACTTTCAAGAAATCCCATAATGCTCGCATACGACTGTTCAACCCACATTCCGAACAGACGCTAGTTTCCGTCCAAGCCGGATGGACAGAGGGAGTATGGATATCCCCCGCGCCAAACATCCAGTCTACGCGCATCATCGTGACTCGTTCACAGGCGGAACAATAAGCCGGAAAGGAAAAAGGATGGCGAGAATACAACAAACGATCGTCAATCAGTCATAGACGGAAAATGCAGCATTGAACTGGGTGGTATAACGATCCCACTCCGCCTTGGAACGGAAATCCGCTAACCAGATAGAAGGGAAGAGACTCCCCATAAACACCTCTCATGCAACAAGGCCTCGCCCACAATAATGATCATCTAACATAATCCTGCGTAAAAGTTCTGCTTCTTGAAGAGAGGTTTGCTCCAGAAAATTTTCCATCAGCATTTGTGCTGTCCAAAGAGATGGCCGAAAATCGGGAAGAACTTCCTGGCGAATTCGGCGGGCATCCATCGCATAGTCCAAGGCCCCTTTGCGAATCTCTTCTAGCATAGGGGAGAGTTCTTTTCTTGCAACCTCAGGGATCGTCTCACGATAACAGGCTCTCAATTGGCCCGTGACACCCACCTCGTAATATTCTACTTGAGGCTCACTCGCGCTCAGTAATTTCTCTACACTAAAGCTGTAGCGGTAAATCGCTGGCGCATTAGGAGATTGAACAGCATTCTCACAGAAGCATCCCCGGAGGATGACACCATAGGTCTTTGCTACTCTGGACGCCCGATCATCGGTCATCAAATAATAACCGTGCACTTTCCGCGAGAGCATACGATTCAAGTAACCCTGTATAGACCCCCCATACCCGACGTCTACCACTGCCTGGCGATTATCGTGATCTAATCCTTTCTCAGCAAGATAGCGGAGAAGAGCAGGGCGTTCCTGAGCGACTTTTTCCAGAATATCCTGTTCTACAGATTTCAGAAGGGGAACCAGATGGTCTACTCGCCCCTCTTTGGAGATGCTCATTTGGCTCCAGCGCCCCCAACCTGTCATCCGCTCAATTTCACTCCAGCGATGCTCATCCAATACAAGACCATAACGGGTGTAGAGAAAATTTTCCACTGTGTTCGGAAAATAAACCATTTTCGCTACGCTCAAAATATCATCAAAGGTATAAATGGCGGCAACGCCAGCCGCCCGACGAGAGATAATCAGATATTCAGATGAGGGTGCATCCAAAAGCCCATCAATCCAGATATCGTAGATTTCTTTGATTAGCCTACCCTCACGAGAGAGGAAATATAAGCGATCTATGCCGTCTACGCGTGCCTGCTGGATTAGCCACTGAGCAAAACTGACTAATAACGGTCCAACCAGGCCATATCCGATATTGTAGGGGGTCACGACTGGTAATAGCGATGTTGGGTCAAAAGATGGGAATTGGATCTGAGAGAAATTCTTTCGGATTACCAGACCAAGGGTCAGCTCAGCGTCTATGTCCTTACTTTTCTCGTGAGCCGTAAGGATGGGTGCGAACCGGGGAATGCCTCTCGCCAGTTCTATGGGCCGCATAAGATGGATAAAGGAAGCCCCCATATCACAGGGAATCTGCACATCGGAACGCTCGTCGTCACCAATCATCAGAAACTCAGCGGGTTTCAGTCCATACTTTGTAAGAACATATTCATACAGTTTCCCGTCGTCCTTGCGTAACCCGATCTCTCCGGATACAAATAGCTGTTTCCATCCAGTGATCCCGTGTTTTCGCAGAATTACTTCCAGCCTTTCGCGAGGCAAGAACATATCCGTGATCAGAACAACGGGTTTCCCTGTGGCCAAGGCCTCTTGATACAACTGGAGCGCTTCCTGCCGAGGCTCCAAGAGAAGTTCTTCAACATCCTCCTCTAATCGTTGTAAGTTCACTAAATCACCCTCGGAGAGGTCGGCCAATTGCCCAAACTGGCCGTAAATCTCGTTGAGGTTCACATCTCGTTTCTTCTCGTAGCGCGCCTGTTGCTCCGCCATATGACGACATCTCCAGTACAGCGTCCCTAAGTCTCCCCCTAAGCGCCGGGCAATTATCCCTTTTACCGTCTCGGGATCCAATAAAGGCCGACAGAAGAGGGTGTCAAAAATATCAAAAGCGATCAACTTGATCCGGGGGGAGTCCAGGGCGCCAACCAAGGAAGTGTATGGCCGAGTCACATAATGGTCAAACCGCCATGGAGACCAACTGGGATGCTGTTCATCTCTAATAATCGCGGCGGGCATATTTCGGCTCACGGAACACAGCACAAACAGGCGCTCGATGGTATGAGCAAGGGTCCCATCCGTTTGCCCCGCCTCTTCCGGAAAGTCGTCCCAGGTAATACCGGCTTTGAACAGAGGGGCAAGAGCATCAGAACGAGCCCAGAACATAGAACCGACAGGGTAATCAAAATAACCCCGCGGGATTTCTCCAATTCCGAGACGAGCTGCCCCCATCCTGCCCAGTTCTCTGTTGGCCAGCCAGGTGTTTGCCCAATATGGCAAGAGCACATAGTTCTGAGGATATACAATTCCGTAAGGGTTCTGCTCCTGCATAAGGGCAAAAATTCGCCGTATCTGTTCCGGATTTCCCAACAGAGCACGATAGAGATACGTCCGCCAGCCCTCGGTAGTGCCACGATTATAGAGAGACTTCTTTGTATGCAAATGGGCAATGTAGTCATACCGAGAGAGTTCCTCACCGAAGGCGCAAAAGAGCGGAGCAACATCTCGTCCGCGATTTGGAACTTGTCTAACTTCTATCTTCCGAAGGAGAGGTAAGTTTCTGAAAGCCTGGTGACACTTTTCCAATGCATGTTTGTCGGGTACAGATACATACAAGTCGTAGTCAAAAGGCATGTTCTTCAAATAACCAGCCAATTCCTCGGCCAGATCGGGGTAGAATACATGCAGGTGAATCGCGATATCTCCCTTCGCCTCTTTAGCAGGTTTCACTGTTTGAAGGTCCACCAGATTATAACTATGAGAGAAGGGTTCTGCCCAATAATGCCTTCCACGCCATGCTTCGTAGTCAGGAGTCCCTGTAAAAAGAAAGCCAAGATGGGAATAGCACCAGTGGAGCACATCTTGACGGTATTTTGGTGGAATTGCCCAGTAAACTTTAACACCCAAGTGATAGATCAACCGCTGTAATTGTCCTGCTCGCCTTCGTGGGTGGCTTCTTTGCAGAACAAGCAAAAGATTTGAAGAGGCTCGCGGCCACCGCCCCTCTCGCCGACCATATCTTATGTAATGAACGAGAGGATTGATGCCCGCTTGCTGAACATCTGGATTGGTCTTCAAGTAGTATTCGGTATCAAAATCCGCAGACGGATTCCTGCCTTCCTTCCACCCATAACGGACAAAATGCCACAACGGATCAACATCCGCAAGGCGACAATCCCGGTAGTTAAGAAGATAGTACGCCGGGTCAAAACACCCACTGGTTTTGATGATGAAATAGTCAATCAAATCTCTTAGCCACATCTGCCTATGTCGCTCGTGATATCTTCCTACTAACCATCCTAAAAGGGCGAGTAAACCGCCAACTACGACTTAGGACATATCCCAGGATTTCTTGATTCAGTTCTTGGATGGTCTGGGCCTGCTGCCCTATGTGAGCATTCAGTTCTTGGATGGTCTGGGCCTGCTGCCCTATGTGAGCATTCAGTTCTTGTATGGTCTGGGCCTTCTGCCCTATGTGAGCATTCAGTTCTTGGATGGTCTGGGCCTGCTGCCCTATGTGAGCATTCAGTTCCCGAACAGATTCAAACAGCTGGATATTAATGGACCTGAGAATGTTAAGTAATGGGGATTCCGTAACTTCGCGGCCCTCTCTTTTCTTATAATCCAGAATCGTTTGAATTGTCTCCCGCCAACGGAAAGCATTCGTAGACAGAAGCCATTTTTCTTTGACGATCTCCTGAGCATTGGCTGCCAGGTGGAATCGCAATTCCCGGTCTTCAATCAACTGGGCGAGACATTCTTCCCACTCGTCTAACGAATATGCTAACAACCCATTCTGGCCATGCCGCACAACGCTTGTATACGGCTCAAGCCGACTAAACACCCCCGGGACTCCCAAAGCGCTATACTCAAAGAACTTTAATGGACTCTTACAACGGTTAAAAAGGTTGTCAATCAATGGAGCGATAAAAATGTCAGCCGATTGGGTCTGGAAAAATACTGCGAAATCTTCATACGAGCGATAATCGCATGGAATCCACTCTACCTGGGGATGAGCACGCAGTTGGACAGGTGGCTGGATGCCCCAGAAGCGAAGGCGGATCTGCTGGGGATAACGATTGAGCACACTTAGCAAAACAGGAGCAACAAACTCCAGATCGGGACGGTGAGAATCTGTCCCCATAAAACCAATCACCAGGGTTGAGGAAGACAAATCCTGAGCAACGGGTGGTTTCAAGGACCATAGTGTGTCATCAAGATAATTCGGAATAACAAAGATCCTATCGTTATAAGGCTCCAGAACCTCCCGCATTTTCAATGTGGGCACGATCACTGCATCCGCTTCCAATAGTGCCTGTAGCATCGGCAGTAGAGCAAAAGCGTAATAGTGCTTTTGTCTATCAGGATGGGTCTCTGGCAAGAAGAAAAGCAAGTCATCTATTTCTAATAAAATGGGCTTCCTCTCTTCTCTCGCGGCTTCTACGACTCGTTGGTATAGGTCAAATTGCATAGGGAATTCGCGCTGGAAAATCACAACATTCCCTTGAGATATAGCCTCTCTTACATCGCAATTCTCCTGGGAACCATTTATAAGACGAAACCCTAAAATACGGAACGGCGCAATCAGTCGCACATAAGCCATTGGCTCTCCAGCGGACAAAGAGAAAGAAAAACAAACTACGCTCCTGACTTCCACGTCCATCCCCCCCCTATAGTCATCACCCCATACCGCTCCCCCTCTCCGGGAAGCACCCGGAAGGAATGGCGCCGATCGTGGTAATCATACATCTCCGTATCCTCCCAGTTGTGGGCGGAGACAGAGAGGTGGTAGAGCCCCTCCAGCAGAGGAAGGGCTGGGATGGTGTAGACGACGGTGCCCTCCCCCTCCACCGCCGGGATGTTCAGGCCGGCAAACTGGGTGTTGGGGCCGGTAATATGGAGGCCATCGCTGCGGTGGACGGCCAGGCCGAAAACGGGCCGCTCCACGCGCTCTTCTGCCCGGTAGCGCATCTCCACCACCAGCGGCTCACCGGTCCGGAACCGCTGTCGCTCCCGCCCCTCGCTATCCAATAAGCGGACCTGGACAATGCGAATCTTTCCGGTGCCCCACCGGTGTTCGTCCTTCTCGGGCCCTGGAGCCCCTTCCCGGGCCCAGGAGTGTTCCAGGTAACGGCGGACCACCGCTTCCGCCGCGTCGTCCGCTACCAGGTGGCCCTCGTGCAGCCAGAGGGCCCGGCTGCACAGGGAGCGCACCATATCCGCGCTGTGCGAAACAAATAGGACCGTCACCCCCTGACGGCGCAGGTCATCTATCCGCTCCAGGCACTTGCGCTGAAAGGCCTGATCCCCCACTGCCAGTACCTCATCCACCAGCAGAATCTCCGGGTCGGTGTGGACCGCCACGGAGAAGCCCAACCGCACATACATCCCCGAGGAGTAGTGCTTCACCGGGACATCTATAAAGCGCTCCAGTTCGGCGAAACCGATGATGTCGTCCAGGCGGCGGCGGATTTCGGCCCGGCTCAGGCCCAGGATAGAGCCGTTGAGGTAGATGTTCTCCCGGCCGGTCAGGTCGGGATGGAAGCCCGCGCCCAGTTCCAGGAGCGCTCCAATGCGGCCCCGCACCGTGATCCGGCCCAAGGAGGGCTCTATGATGCGGGAGATGAGTTTGAGTACCGTGCTCTTCCCGGCGCCGTTGGGGCCGATGACGCCCACCGTCTCCCCATGCTCCACGGAGAAACTGACGTCCCGCAGGGCCCAGAACTCTTCGCAGGAGCGATCGTTGCGCCGGAAGAACCCTACAGCCAGTTCCTGAAAGGAGCGGACTCGCTCGTGGTGAAGGGTGAATTTTTTGGAGACGTGGTCAAACTGGATTGCAGCGCTCAAGGCGTGCTCTCAACCATTCCCGGAGGTATTCCACAAACCGGTACAGATCGTCCAGGTGCTGAAGATGTTCGTAGACGAGACCCCAATCTATCGCCAGGTATTCGTGAGCCAAGATATTGCGAAAGCCAGCCATCGGAGCCCGTTCGCGGGCGAAATCCATCGGAAGCACCCCCAGTTCTCCCAACCGCAGGATGCTTTCATAGGAATCCCGAGGCTTGGGAGCGCTTTCCAGAGCGATAATACGGTTAGCTACATCAATACAACACTGGATCGCGATCTCCAGGTTGCGCTCCACGATGTCGCGCAGGTAGGCATCCTGAAAGAACTCATCCAGTGGTCTTGTCCGCAGCGGCTCTAATCTCTGCAAGCGCCCGCTCAGTTCGTCCAAGCGC
>JASFBC010000101.1:0-2258 GCA_036172315.1 Anaerolineae bacterium
AGATTTATTTTTTCTTTGCGTTCTTGGCGTCTTCGCGGTTCAAGAAATCTTTGCTTTTTGTACACAAATTTCACTGGTAAGGTACTAATGTCTGCCTCCTGCGGATCAGTAATTCTTCAGGACCAATGGTAAGTAGAGAGAATGCGACGCTGTTGGTTCACCCCAGAATCCGCCTGCTAAGCTGTAGCCTCCGCTAAAGAGTGCCCCAGCATCTGGCTGGCCAATGCTGCCGCCCAATTCGTAGCCTTCACCAGCACTGAAAATGTGTCCGCCACCATCTATAGTATTCCAGGTCAGGTCATATCTATCGCCAGCTTGCGCTAAAGCAAAACCGGTCATGGCAAGGAAGGACGCTAGAATGGTGAGGAAAAGCGCTGCTTTCTTCATCGCCCACCTCCTACCGGAGCATCACCAGCATTCGGATCACTCCGGTATCTTCGTTGAGCCCCTCCAGAGCCTTGCCAATGACAGTGCCAGGCGGCGGGTTGGCACTGGCTTTCATTGCATGGCCCGCTATGGAAGAACACACCAGTAGATCACCGGGACGGATAGGACCGTTCTCAGCGCTGGCTTTGACCAGAACAATGCCCACGACCGCCAAAGGCACTTCACCACTAGAGTCCGAATCATCGCTGTGACCACCGAGTAATGCAGGCTTTGTCGAATACACACCGACAACGGTGGATTGATAGGGCTGGGTGGAACGATATAATTTCCCGTCTGGGCCAATCACTAACACATCGCCTGGTTCCAAGCCTTCAGCTGCGGACCACATCTCGGCAAAGTCGGCACCTCCTGAGTGGAACGAGCCATCTGCGTACACTTCTCCCGTGTTCGAGACGTAGAACTCTCGATCATATTGGTTGATGCCGTAGGCATCTATGATCACCCCGCCTCTCCAGTTCCTTGCCCGCAGGGCTGCAATTCCCGACGTACCCCCGCCGTTTGCATATATCGCAACGTAGTTGTCGCTGTCTGCAAACACACCGTAGCTGTAGTCAGAATAGCCATACACTCCTGAACCACACCCACTACAGCCAAAGTTCCAGCCTGCTACCCCATTGTCCTCAGTGCCATCGGCAGTAGTAAAGCCCTCTACGCCGGTTCCGCGCGTGCTGCTTCCGGATAGGGCTGCACCACTCTGGCTCTGGGCTCTGACTCCATCGCCGCTTACGGCTATTGCGAAGAGCGCTGGCCCCTCGTCACTACTATGCAACTCTAGCCCCGTTCCACTTCCACTCCAGGACGCGCCCCAATGCTTGTGATCGGAGCGGGCGGCGGTGTTGGCGCTCCCGCTGCCAGCGAAGTTTACGTTCAAGGTCACATCACCGCTGGTGCCTCCTCCGCTCAACCCTGTCCCAGCATAGACAGCGGTGATGTCGCCGTTGCTACCCGCAGCCGCGCACGTCCAGGCGCTGCCGTTCCACTGGGCTACCTGTCCATTGGCACAGGTCTGCGGCAGTTGATACGAAGGGAGCAGACTGAATTGATTGCCGCTCAGCCTCAGCCCCGTTCCGGCGGAATAGGTCGTGTTGTCATCGCTTTCGCAGGTCACCGTGCCGTCGGTGTTGATCGAGCGGATAGCCGAACCCGTCGCGCAGGCGCCCGATACACGCCTTTGCAGGTAATTGGTATCGGCATTGAGGGTGACATCACCGCTGGTGCCTCCTCCGCTCAACCCTGTCCCAGCATAGACAGCGGTGATGTCCCCTCCAGCGTCATTGTCAACGTTATCGGCAAAGCCTGCTGGAATGCCAGTTAGCCCGCTCCAAGCTGCATGCATTGCATACAGAGCATAAGGTGATGCGGTTATAGCTTGGCGTGGGGCTAGAATGGTATAGGCCCCTGTACTTGCACCAGGTCGCACACCGATTTCGAGCCACAAAGCTGTGCCACTAAAGACATCTCCGAAGTCAAGTTGCACAGTAAAGAAGCCGTTGCTGACACTAACGTTATCTTTGATGACGGTAGTCCCCACCTGACCACCCATAGCTTCGGCATTGAAAAGTTTGAATCGGAAATCGTAGAGGCCATTGGCAGGTTGACCACCGTCAGTAAGACGCCCCTGATAGGTAAAGACTGTGCCCAAGCTAGCTTGGACGCTTGCTTCACCTGGGAGTTCAGGGCCTTGAGCAACCACGTTCCCGGCCATTGTCAACAATAGGACCAGGGGAACAAACTTTGTGAAGATTCGCTTTCTGTTCATCTTATCCTCCTTCGTTTGTTATGTCTTGTATGGCTGCACTGCGCCTAACGGT
>JASFBC010000102.1:0-1495 GCA_036172315.1 Anaerolineae bacterium
TATACCCAGGCAATCGCATAATAGGGCAATGTCCTCTCCGGCGGCACATATCCGGTAAAGCGCACGCTGTCGGTTAGGTCCTTGTCCTGCATAAGGCGCTGCAAACGGGATCGTTCAGAACCTGTCCCAGCGATAATGAGCACAGCATCATCCCGCTGCAATGATGCAAAAGCCTCCAGCAAGTAAGGGAGCCCTTTGACTTCTTCTAACCGACCCAAGTAAAGCACCACCTTCTGCCCAGGGGCGATTCCAAGATCACAGCGCAACGTGGCCTTCTCCTCTTCGGGAACTGTCCGGTTATAGGCCTCATTATCCACCGCGTGGGCGGCGATGAAAATCCGCTCAGCGGGCACCCCTTCGCTGATGAGATAGCGCTTGACGTGCTCACCATAGACCACGATGGCATCCGCATGGTGGTAAATATAGCGCGTGAGCGGCCAGGCCAGGCGGTGAAAGGGCGTCTGCAGACGCATCCAGATGCCCGTCCAGAGGATGAACGGCCTGCGCTTCATGCGAGCGATCAGATAGGTGATCGGCAGGGCGAAGCGACCATTGATACATTTGATGTAAACCTCGTAATTCCCCCGCCAGAGTTTCCAAGGCAGAGTGGGCGTGACGCGGCTGCGCCCCAGACGAAAGCCGGGCAGATACTCGTAGTGGAAATCGCCAGCCCGCACGCCGTGCTGTTGCTGCCAGTACCACTCATCGCCGGCAGAGAAAAAGTAATAATCCACATTGTGATAACGGGCCAAAGTTTCAAAAGTCTTGACCCGGTAATGGGCGCAAATGTTCGTGACGAAGGCAATTTTCATCCTATAATCCGATTATAGATACTCATTAACTGCAGATAGTGCGCCGTAGCGCTGTATTTCGTTTCCACCACTTGACGTCCGTAACGCCCCATCGCCAATGCTGCCTCTGGATGACTCATCAGCCAGGCAAGTTTCTCGCGCAAATCCTGACTATCCCCTGTTCGAAAGAGCAATCCACACTTTCCGTCCCTTACCACGTAAGGTAAGCTACCTGTGTTGGAAGCCACCACCGGCGTGCCTACTGAGAGGGCTTCCAGTGCAGAAAAGGGAAAACCTTCATACCAGACAGAAGGGACTACACTCGTTAGGGCGTTGCGTAACAGATCCCATTTTCTCTCTCCAGTCACGTATCCGAGAAACTCAACGTCCAGACCTTGCTGACGCGCTCTGGCTTTCAAGGCTTCCCTCAACGGGCCGTCGCCAGCAATTTTCAACGTCACCTCCGGCAAACCGGTTATTGCGTCTAAGAGAACTTCCACCCCTTTCTCCGGTGACAAGCGTCCCAAATAGACCACATACGGCTTGCGGTGCTCAAATGATCCCGGTGCAGGCAACGGATCCGGCAGAAAATTCCCCAAGACGGCAATCCTTTCCATTGTGGTCAAGCGGCTCTCCACCAGTTTATGCGCCACGAATTCGCTCACAGGAGCGAAGCAATCAATTAAATCAAACGTCCCCCAACG
>JASFBC010000103.1:0-2678 GCA_036172315.1 Anaerolineae bacterium
AGTGCATCCGGCAGGATGGTGCGCCAGGTCGTACCATCACTCCAGCCCAGCGTCTCGTGGCCGATGAGGTAGGTGGTAGATTGGGGATTGGTAGATTGGGCGAGGAGTTCCGGCACCGGCGAGGTCCAGTCCCAGGCAAACGTGGTCACGTTGCCGTCCACGGATTGCGCCACGCGCAGGCCATCGGCCGTGTAGGTGTACACCAACGTGGCGGTGATGGATTGCGCCCGCACCAGCCGCCCGGCCCCGTTGTACGTGTATGTGAACGTGCCATCGCCGACCAGGTTGCCGCGTGCATCCCAAGTATACGGCACACCATTGACGGATGTCAAGCGGTTGGCGGCGTCATACGTGTAGGTGGTGGTGCTTGCAGTGGTGGTCATCGCCGTGCGGTTGCCGACGGCGTCATAGGCGTAGGCGAAGGATTCGCCGGTGGAGTAGTGAGCCCCGGTCAGCCGGTGCAGCGGGTCGTAGGTGGTGGTGATGGTGCGGGTGAGGGACTCCGCCGGCCCCTGCGGCGCCGGTGCAGGGGGAACGTCGGCGGCCGCCGCAGGCATCTCCGCCGCCCCCGCGCCGCTCAGCAGCCCCGCCGCCCCCCCCGCGATGGCCACCACCAGCAGCCCCCCCCCCACCCGCGCGGCCCACCGCACCCGCCCGCACCGCCCCACCGCCCCCACCGGCGTGGCCCAGCGCAGCCGCCGGCTTCGCCCTAGCGCCAGCAGGGCCAGCGGCGCAGGGAGCAGGAGCAACCAGTCTGGCGGATATAGCGGCCAGGGCGGCTTCGGCGGCTCTATAGGCGGCTTTGGCGGCCGGGGTCCGAACGGTTCCGCCTGCGCAGTGTTGGACGGGCCGCTTTCTCCGGCCGCGTTCTGTGCGGTGACGACGTAGTACAGCCCCTCCTCGCCGTCCCAATCCAGGTAGCGCCCCCGCCGCAGGCCGGAGGCGATTCCATCTCCTTATAACGCCTGATACAGTGCAACCAAGGCGAGCAAAAAGAAGCCAAGTCCCTCAATGAGTGCCAGCAATATGCCTAACACTGCCGCGGCAATAGCTGTCCTCACATTCCCCTTATCTCGGCCCAGTGCAAGCGCAGCTGCTAATATACCAACGAGCCCAGCGACGGGTACTGCTCCAGTGCACCAGAAAACTGGAAGACGCAATGCAGCAAAAAACCAGCCTAAGAGCCCAATTGAAAGGGCGGATTGGAATGCCGAGTGCTTCGCTATCTGCCAGTCTGCTGTTTTGGACATTTCGAGAGATCCCAAGGGTTAGTAACAGTCTCCAGCGACGGTCCAACGTATTGGATCTGGTGGATCAATTGTGCCGTCTCGGTTATTGGCAAGCGAGAGCTCACATGCACAGGAATCCCTAACCAGTCTTGGAACCTTAGCCGAATGATTCCTTGATTTTCGTAATAAACCCCAGACCACTCAGAAATCCATAGACTTTTCAGTTCAACATATCTCACTGGCCGGTATCGATCCCATGCAATATCCCAAGGGCCTATGGAAATGACCATTTCAGGCTGATCTGAGCGACTCCGATATACAACAGAAATAGGATTAAACGTTTCCGTCTCATCAACTCCTTTACAATGTCGATCCCATGACCAGATGGATATTGTTTGCGACCAACCTCGTTGTTTCCATTCTTCTGCCGGAAGAACATATACGTAGAAGCCTCTTTGTACCAGTTCTCCGTAAGTCGGATGTATGGGGTGCTGATCCGAGCATCCGCTCGCAACCGGCAGGATGCACATCCAAATCAGAAGTGCTTGTTTCCGCAACATCTGTCTTACCTCCCTGGCCAGTATACTTCATCCGGCCAATACTCGCGGGGGAACTCAAAGTAAAACCGATCCACCTCATTTTCTAGGGACCATACATCGGCTTCACTTCGGGCACACCATCGGGCCTCTATAGCAGAGGGGATCAAATCTACCCCAAAAATCGCCACCAGAGGAGCCAACTTAACTGCCTCATCAACGATGTACAAATCATATACGGATTCCCGATACACCCAAGCATACCATTTGGCATAATCTGCTTCTTCCGGGTGTTCTTCTCGCCAGTGCTTGAAGTAAGGTTTAATCTGATCTTCTAATTCCCGATGTTTATGTATCTGTAAGACAACAGGGCCTCCTATATGGTAAGCGAACTTTAAGAAGGCAAAATAATGATGGGTCTGGTTAAAGTAAGGTCGTCGAAATCCATACTGCCGCCGCATCTCCTGGCCAAGCGCGGACTCCGGTTCATTGATCGGATGATTCCACTCAAACCCTTGTCCCCCCTCCCACGAGGGCACCGGCCACCGGTCCGGATCCCCTGGCCGGAATACAGATGGCTGGGGAACCCATCCCAGGTATAGGCTATGCCAGGTAAACGGGATCCCAGAATAGTACCACGCTAGAAGGTCAAGAACCAGGTCCTCTTCATAGATCGCTCTTAACCAGATATTGCATTTTCTGGCTTCTCGTAGCCTCTCTATCAAATACCGAATCTCCGATACAAATCGTTCACAATCTGTAGCACCCACCAGTGCGCATAAACCGGATGGGTCTGTTGCATTCGCCGGATTCGCCAGTACGTACAGATACGGATGTAGCGACCTCGGCTCTGTCTGTACCCCAGGGAACGGATCCGGCGCGGTGAATATGCCCACCCCCGGCGCATACCACC
>JASFBC010000104.1:0-47054 GCA_036172315.1 Anaerolineae bacterium
CTGAATTCGCGATAATAAACCACATTGGCATACAAAACGAAGGAAGTGATAAAGCTTGTCGCAATGACAAAGATCTTCTGTTTCGTTCCTGCCATGAATATCCCAAGCCCCAGTACGAACATCAGGAAGCTTAATGGATTAATGAACAGAATGAATTCCTGCATTTTATTTTCAATATCTATATCAAAATTAAACTTATAAACGGCGTAGGTTTTGAGCCATAATAGGACAATGGCAATCATTACAAAACTTATGGACATTTTCTTATTTGTCCCCATGCAATCCCTCCTAGGAATCTATTGAAGTTTACATTTTACCACAAATGAAAATAGATTTGTAGCTGTACCCGTAATCGCGTAATTTTCCGATATTTATTAGTACGTATTTAACCATGGAAAAGTTTCTGGTAATTACTTCTATTTCTTTTGGGCAAGAAAAAATCTTTTTTACTTAGATTAGTGTCAAGCTTCAGCTCCTAGCCCCTCGAGTCGGCAGCCAGAAGCCGCCGCAAAACCCCGCTTCTTCCTCCAATGCGAATTGCCCTCAACGCGTGGTTCTGGGATCAACCAGAGACCGGCAGCGGACAGTACATCCGGGGCCTGGTGGAATCTCTGACCGCGCTGGACCCCTCTCTGGACGTCATCCTCCTCTATCCCCGGCGGAGAGGGAATCTCTACAAGGTCGTCTTTGAGCAGGTCGTCTTTCCCCGTCTGGCCGGGCGGATAGGAGCCGACGTGGCCCACGTTCCCTACTGGGCCCCTCCAATGGTCTCTCCCGTCCCCGTTGTAGTCACCATCCACGACATTATCCCGCTGCGGCTACGGGCCTATCGGGGTGGCCCGCTGGTGCGGCTCTACACCGCCCTGGTCAGCGCGACCTCCCTCAGCGCAACACGGGTGCTGACCGATTCGGAAGCGTCCCGGCAGGATGTGCTGACCTTTCTGGGACTTCCTCCTGAGCGCGTGCGGGTCGTTCCGCTGGCCGTCGGCGCCCCTTTCCGCCCGGAGCCCGAACCGGAGGACGAGGCGGTGCGGGCCCGCTACGGCTTACCCCCCCGGTACGTCCTCTACCTGGGAGGGTTTGACGTCCGCAAGAACGTTGCCGCTGCCCTGCGGGTATACCTGTGGGTCGGGCCCGTGCTGGGGGACGAGTGTCCGCTGGTCCTGGCCGGGCGGCTGCCGGCGAAGGACACCCCTTTTGCCCCTGACCCCCGACGGCAGGCCTGGGAGATGGGGCTGAGGCCGGAATGGGTGCGGTGGGTCGGACCGGTATCGGAGGCCGACAAACCGGCCATCTATCGGGGCGCGGCGGCGTTCATCTTCCCCTCCCGCTACGAAGGGTTCGGCCTGCCGGTGCTGGAGGCGATGGCCTGTGGGGTGCCAGTGGTGGCCAGTGATGCTTCCTCTATCTGGGAGGTAGTGGGGGCCGCCGGCGTCCTGCTTCCCCCGGACGATGCGGAGGGAATGGCCGGGGCGCTCCTGCAACTGCTGCAGGACGCGGCGTTCCATGCCGAAATGCGTCGGCGGGCGCTGGATCAGGCGGGCCGGTTTTCCTGGGAGCAGACGGCCCGCCGCACCCTGGAGGCCTATTGGGAGGCGTTGGGAGCATAAAAGGCCTATTGCTCAGGCGGTTGCAGGGGATTCAGGATATGTTATAATCTCCTTAACCGGCATCGGGTGATTGGGAACCTTCGCGGTACTATTCATCTCGGCGCTGAGAGAGCAATCTCCGTCTGGTTTGGATACGTTTCCCGAGCAATGGGACCAGCCAAAAAGGCTGCCCGGAAGGGCAAAGGTAAAGGAAAGAAACAGCGGCCCCAGCGCGCTCCGGAGCCGCGCCTCCGGCTGAGCCGGGACACCCAACTGGATATTCTGGGCTACTCCCTGCTCATCGTCGCCGCGCTGACCCTGCTGGCACTGTTTTCCGCCCAGCGGGGCGCCCTCCTGGGGTTCTGGGTGCAACTCCTGGGCCGCGCCTTCGGCTGGGGGGTCTACTTCGTGCCCCTCTTTATGGGCGCCGTGGGCCTCTACCTGGTCCTCCGCCGTTTCGGCGATCGCGCCCCGCGCCCGGAGCCGGAGCAGGTGGCGGGAACCCTGGTGCTCTTCCTGGCCTTCCTGGTCACCGCCCACTTCTTGGGCCTCTGGATCACCCGCCTGCCCCCTCAGGCGCTGGCCGACCGGGGCTACGGTGGAGGGCACCTGGGCCGGTATCTGGCCACCTATCTGGTGGAAGGGATGGGCGGCACCGGCACTGGGCTGGTGCTTATGGTCGCCTGGATGCTGGGCATCTTTTTTATCCTGGGTGTCTCCCCAGCGGAGATGGTCCGGGCTGGAGCCGCGTGGCTGCAACAACAGCGGGAGCGGCGCCCCAGCCCTCCTCCCACCCCACCGCCTGCGATACCGGCGCGGCCCGCTGCGCCGACTGTCCGGGAATCTCCGGTCGCTCCTGCCCCTCGCCCGGCAACAGCCCCTCGTCCTGCACCTGCCGGGCCTTTGCCCCCGCGCGTCCTCGGCGGCCCCCTCTGGCAACTCCCTCCGGTGGATCAGATTCTGGAGCCGGGAAGCGAGCAGGACCTCAATCAGGAAGTGATCCGGCAACAGGTACGGATTATAGAAGCGACTCTGGCCAGCCTGGGAGCACCGGTCAAAGTGAAAGAAATCAACCGGGGGCCCGTTGTCACCCAGTTCGGCGTGGAGCCCCTCTTTGTGGCCAACAGTCGGGGCAAAGAGACGCGCGTGAAGGTCGCCAAGATCGCCAGTCTGGCCGACGACCTGGCGCTGGCCCTCTCGGCTCGCTCCATCCGTATTCAGGCCCCTGTGCCCAATAAGGGGCTGGTGGGCATTGAGGTGCCCAACGAGGAGGTCGCGCTGGTCGCCCTGCGGGACATCATAGAGAGCGAGGCATGGGAACGGGCCTCTTCCCCCCTGCGGCTGGCGCTGGGTCAGGACGTTTCCGGAGCACCGTATGTGACCGACCTGCGCGCCATGCCCCACCTGCTCATCGCCGGAACCACCGGGTCCGGCAAATCCGTCTGCATCAATGCAATTCTGACCGCGCTGCTGCTCCAGAACACCCCGGACGACCTGAAACTGTTGATGGTGGACCCGAAGCGGGTGGAGTTGACGCCGTACAACGGTATCCCGCACCTCCTGGTGCCGGTGGTGGTGGATATGGAGCGGGTGGTCGGCGCGCTGGGTTGGGTCCTGCGAGAGATGGACGGCCGGTACCGTCAGTTCGCCGCCGTCGGCGCGCGGGACATTGGGGACTACAACGAACGGGTGGTTCCCGCCCATCCGGACCTCAAGCGTCTGCCGTATATCGTGGTGGTGGTGGACGAGTTGGCGGACCTGATGATGCTGGCCCCCCAGGAGACGGAGAAGGCGATCTGCCGCCTGGCGCAGATGGCGCGGGCGACGGGTATCCACCTGATCATCGCCACTCAGCGCCCCAGTGTGGATGTGGTGACGGGTTTAATCAAGGCCAACTTCCCGGCCCGCATCGCCTTCGCGGTCGCGTCGTCGGTGGACTCGCGGGTCATCCTGGATATGCCGGGGGCCGAGCGGCTGCTGGGACGGGGGGACATGCTCTTTATGCCTCCCGATTCCCCCCAGCCCATCCGTCTGCAGGGCGCGTTTGTCTCCGATGCCGAGTTGCAACGGCTCATCGGGTACTGGAAAGGGGCCGCTCTGCCCCCTCCCCCTGCCCCGATACCGGCGGAGCCCGCCGCTGAGGAGGCGCGGCCAGTCCAGTTGCCTCTCCGGCCCGACCTGGCTCCCCCTCCCGCCCTCTTTGAGGATGACCTGATCCCTGACGCGGTGGCGGTTTTGTTGGCGGAGAACCGGGCTTCCGTATCCCTCCTGCAGCGCCGGCTGCGCATCGGGTATACCCGCTCCGCCCGCATCATTGAATTGCTGGAGGAAAAGGGGATTGTGGGCCCCCCTCAGCCCGGCACCCAGTTCCGGGAGGTGAACCGGGCCGCCGCCGAGGCTCTACTGCGTCGGGCGGGATGGAGCGACCGTCGATAGGGGAGGAGCAGATGATTGGGGTATACAAAGAGTCCTTTTCTGAACATCAGGTGTACCGCTACCGGATCACCGATGAGGCTGACCAGACGCTCTATCTGGCCGAGCCGACGGGCCTCTTTCTTCCCCATCCGACCCGGCAGATCACCCTTTTCGGTCCGGACCGGGAGCCGTTGGGCCGGGTGGAGCCGCCGGACCCCTCCCGATGGCCCTGGGGAGGGGAGTACACCATCCTCCTGGAGGGCCGGGAGACTCCGCTGGCAGTGGTCGCAGAGCAGTGGGAACTGGTGGATATGCTCCTCCTGCGGTTGCCGCGCTACCTCTTCCAGTGGGAAGGGGTCTCATACATCGCCCGGGGAAGCCGATTCGGTGAGCGATTCTATGAAATCTTTCCGTATTCCCCGGATACGGAGGAGGGAGCCGATACCGGTACGATAGATGTGGCCGAACTGGACGTAGGCCGGCCGGAAGAAATGGCGGAGAAAGAGGAGCGCCGATGGGGGGAACCAGTGGGCCTCATTCAGCGCCCTCCCCGGGGCCCTCACTATCAGGCCGAAGTGTGGACCTCACCCCTTCAGGATGCCCCTCTTTTGCTGAGCGTTCTGGTTATCCTGGCGGACCTGCACATCCAGGACCGGGAAGAACAACCGCTCGGGGTGGGATGAACGGACCGAGTAACGATTCAGCCCAATGGAGATCGCCCTCCTGACGCCGGTTGGAGAATCGGCCTCCCGGCCCCAGACCCCAGACGACGGTGGTCGGTGGTCCGTGGCTGGTGGCCTGTCGTCCGTCGTCCATCCGGAAAGGACGGCGCCGACCGTCCTCCGGCCGCAGGCCTAAAGAGGCTGACTTTCCGGCAGCGCTGAATGGTTACCGGACCGCAACAGGCGGGGAAAGGACGGCGATACATGCGTCTGGCGATCGCTACGCCCCGTCCCGACATCGCCCCCTACATCGCTCTGGCCCGGGACTATGGTGTCGGTATAGAACTTCAGGTCTATGGATATAACCCCTCCCTGCTGAATGGCGCGTTGGGCGGCGACTGGCTGTCGCTGGTCGCGCAGCATCGGCGTCTGCTCAGGGGATTTGAAGGCGAAATTGCCCTCCACGGGGCCTTCTACGATATGAGCAGCGCCAGCGAGGACCCGCAAATCGTCCGCGTCACCCGGGAGCGGTATCTCCTCAACCTCCGCATCGCAGCCGAACTGGGCGCCCGGCACGTCATCTTCCACGCCAACTATCTCCCCTGGGTTCGGAATGCCCGCTATCTGCGGCAGTGGACACAGCGGCAGGTGGGATTCTGGACGGAGATGGGCGCGGAGGCTCAGCGGCTGGGGCTGATTGTAGCGCTGGAGAACATGTGGGAGCCCAACCCAGATCTGATCGGGAATATTCTGGATGGGGTGGGTTCCCCCTTCATCAGGGCCTGTCTGGATGTCGGACACGCATATTTATATTCCGATTCCATCCCCTTTACGGAGTGGCTGGCCCGACTGAAAGAACTCATCGTTCACTGTCACCTCAACAATCATCGGGGGGTGGAGGATGAGCATCTGCCTCTGGACGCGCCGGGTGGAGTGATAGACTACACTGTCGTCCTTCCCCTGCTCCGGGGGCTTCCCGCCTCTCCGCTGATCTCCCTGGAGACGGAAAGTCTGGACGATCTGGAGCGCAGCCTGCGGTTCGTTCTAGAGGTTGTATGAAAGGCGTCATCACTATCGCTGGCTACGGCACACGATTCCTGCCTGCTTCTAAGGCCCTGCCGAAGGAGATGATCCCCATTGCGGGCATTCCGTTAATTCAGTATCACGTGGAGTCCCTGGTGGCATCGGGGATCACGGACATCATTATCGTCGTTCGGGGGGGGAGCGAGGTAGTGGAGCGGCACTTTGCCCCCGCTCCGGAGCTGGAGCGCCATCTGGAAGCGGCGGGCAAGCGGGCGTTGCTGGAGGAGGTGCGGCGGATCTCCCGCCTGGCCAACATCGTCTTCGTCCGCCAGCCGGAAACGCTCCCCTATGGCAATGCCTCCCCCGCGCTGGCGGCCCGCCCCTGGCTCACGCCGGGGGAACCGTTCTACTACATGTTCGGTGATGACATTATCCTGGCCGACGTGCCGGTGCCGCAACAACTGCTCCGGGCTTACGAGCGGTACCGTCCGGCGGCCGTCCTGGCGACCCAGCAGGTCCCGGATGAGGAGACCCGGCTCTACGGCTGTATGGAGTTCAAACCCGGCCCCTCCAACGTCCTGGCCCGTATTGTGGAGAAGCCGGAGCCGGGTACGGCGCCTTCCAACTGGGTGCAGGTGGGCCATTTCCTCTTTACGCCGGAGATTTTTGACGTTCTGGACCCCCGGCAGACGGGCAAGGGCGGGGAACTGTGGATGGCGGACGCGGTGGACCGGCTGGCAGCCCGGGCGACGGTCATCGCGCAGCCGGTAGAGGGGACATGGCTGGCCGCCGGGGACCCGCTACACCACCTGAAAGCCTCCATCCAGGTCGCCCTGCGGCGGGCAGATATGCGGGATGAACTGCTGGCGTATCTCCGGTCGCTGGATGTCCTGGAGAGATAGTTATGGGGCGGCGATTACATACCCTCCCGTCTTTCCCGCTGGCCCTCTGGGCCGGGTTGCGGGTTCTCTCCAGCATCATCGCCGCCTTTGCCTCCCCCCTGCGCCCCATCACGGACCTGGAGCAGCAGGTGCCCCTCTGGCCCCCGGCGCGACCGCGATCTCTCTGGCTGGAGCGGCTCCTGGTGGCGCCGTGGGCCCGTTGGGACGCGCTCTGGTATGAGCGCATCGTCGCCGATGGCTACCGCCCCGACGACGGGACCGCCCAGTTCCACCCCCTCTACCCCTGGCTGGCGGTCCCGCTGGCCCGGCTGGGGGTCCCTCCTATGCTGGCCCTGCTGACGGTGAGTACTCTGGCCGCGCTGGCACTGCTGGTGGTCTTTCATCGGCTGGCGGAACGGGAGGTAGGACCCTCCCGGGCCCCGACCAGTACACTGCTCTTCGCCACATTTCCCGTCGCCTTCATCCTGTTTGCACCCTACCCGGAGGGGCTTTTCTTGCTGTGGGCCGCGCTCTCGCGGAGATGGGCCCGGGAGGGGCGGTGGTGGGCCGCCGGGGCCGCCGGAGGGCTGGCCGCGCTGACCCGTCAACAGGGGCTCTTCCTGCTCCTGCCGCTGGTATGGGAGATGGGGGCGGCGCAGGGGAGGAGCGGAGGGGAAGGCCGCCCCTGGCACCGCTGGCTGGCCCTGTTGCTGGTGCCGCTGGGATACGGGCTCTGGACATCGTATCGCCTCTTTGTCCTGCGGGACGCATCTCCTGATTTCTCCTCCATCCATAGACTGATTTATTCACTCCTGGTCTCTCCCAGCGCCAGCCAGGTGGTCCCCGTTCAGGGGTTCCTCTGGCCCTGGGACGCGATGCGGCGGGCCATTGTCCACCTGGCCCGGACGGGGGATATGGATACGGTGTACGACCTGGCGCTGGCGGGTCCCTTCCTGGTCCTCTTGGGAGTGGCCTGGCGCCGCCTGCGGGGGGGCGACCGATGGTACACGGCGGCGATAACGCTGGTGGCTTTCTCTTACCACACCGGCCCGCTGCATCCGTATATGGGCCTTCCCCGCCACCTGCTCCTGGCATTCCCGGTCTTCCTTCCGCTGGGGGCGATGGTCCGCCGCCGCTGGCAACAGCGATTGGTGGCGGCCCTGGCTGCCGCCGGGTGGCTTTTCATGGCCGCCCTATACATTCTCCATGGGTGGGTGCCGTAGGAGAGGAGGGGGCTGGGGGAGATGAGAGGGAGTGGCATAGAGGTTAGCATTGTAGTCCCGTGCCTGAACGAGGAAAACTCCATCGGCTTTGTTGTGGAGAAGGCATGGCAGGCCATAGAGACGATGGGCGTTCCCGGGGAGGTGATCGTGGCCGATAACGGCTCCAGCGACCGTTCGGCCGCGATTGCCCGATCGCTGGGGGCCCGGGTGGTGGAGATTCCGGAGAAAGGGTATGGGAATGCCTTAAGAGGGGGGATTCAGGCCGCACGGGGCCGGTACATCCTGATCGGCGATGCGGACGGCAGTTACGATTTCCTGGAGGCTCCCCGGCTGCTGGCTCCGCTTCAGGAGGGGTACGACATCGTCATCGGCTCCCGGTTTCGGGGGACCATCTTGCCCGGTGCGATGCGCTGGAGCAGCCGCATCGGCAACCCTCTGGTGACCGCTCTCCTGAACCTCCTCTTCCGGAGCCGCATCAGCGACTCCCAGAGCGGCATGCGCGCCTTCACCCGGGAGGCCTGGAACCGGCTGCGGTTGCAATCTACCGGGATGGAGTTCGCCTCGGAGATGCTGATCCAGGCCCGGCGGGCCGGATTGCGGATGGCGGAGGTGCCCATCACCTTCCATCCAGACCGGCGGGGCCGCCCGTCCCACCTGCATCCCCTTCGGGACGGCTGGCGCCACCTGAAACTGATGCTGACCTACAGCCCGACGGTCCTCTTCCTGGCCCCGGGCGGCCTGATGCTGCTGCTGGGCCTTCTGCTGATGGGCGTGCAGTTGCTGGCACCGATGGACCAGCCCCTCTGGCTGGGCCCGGTGCGCATGGACTTCCACTGGGCGATTCTGGGGAGCCTCATGGTGCTGAGCGGGTATACCTTGATTCAGGCCCACTTCCTGGCCAAAATCTACTCCGTCACCCACCGGTTTCAGGAGCAGGACCGGGTCCTGGAGGTGGGCTTCCGGCTTCTGACCGCCGAGCGGGTGCTCTTGGTAAGCCTGGCGGTCATTCTCATCGGGCTGGGGATGGACGGATGGGTGTTTTATGACTGGATCGCCCATGGCTACGGCGCGCTGGTCTCCGGGCACACCCGCCTGATGATTTTCGGCTCTACCCTGGTCGCGCTGGGGATCCAGACCTTCTTCCACGCCTTTCTCTTCAGCATTCTGGGGGATGCGTACAAACGGCGTTCTTCATCGTAGGGGGTCAGGATGCGCATTTTGCTGGTTTCGCACTATGCCCTTCCGCATTACGGCGGGATTGAAGTGGTGGTGGAAAACCTGGCACGGCGCCTCGTGGAGCAGGGCCACGAGGTAAAGGTCCTCTCCTCTCGCATCACCGGGCCCGCGTGCGAGGAGCGCAACGGCTTTGAGATCATCCGGGTGCCGGCCTGGAATTTCCTGGAGCGTTACGCGGTGCCATATCCGCTTTTCTCCCCACGTCTGTTCCTGGAGGCATGGCAACTGGTCGCCTGGGCGGACATTGTGCATGCCCATGGGTTCTTGTATCAGCCCACCTTGGTCGCCCTATGGCTGGCCCGAAGGGCAAGACGTCCCCGGGTGATAACGGAACATGCCGGATTCGTCCAATATGACAGTTGGTTCTGGAACGCCGTTCAAGCTATCGCCATTCATACCTTAGGCCGCCTGGCCCTTTCTCTGGCTGACGCCGTTGTTCTAGTGGGCGCGCGTGCATCTCCCCTGATCCGGCGGCTGGCCACGCCGGGCAAACCCGTCTTCCTGATCCCCAATGGGGTGGATACTCATCTGTTCCATCCTGTATCCCCCGAAGAGAAACAGCGGATCCGCCGGAGCCTGGGATGGGACGAGCGGCCGAAGGTTCTCTTTGTTGGACGGTTCGTTCCCAGAAAGGGTATAGATATACTGATCGCAGCCGCAGACAACCGCTACGATCTAGTGCTCTGTGGGAGAGGGGAGGTGCCGGCGGCTATCCTTCGCACTGCCATCGTTTATCTGCTCCCCACCCAGATGCAACTCCGGTCCATATACCATGCCGCCGATATATTTGTGTTGCCATCCCGATCCGAAGGAGGTTTTCCCCTGGTGGCTCAGGAGGCGATGGCCTGTGGGATGCCCGTTGTAATGGCATATGACCCTATCTACCTGCAGCAGGTCTCGCCGGATGTGGTACGCTTTGTAGAACCCTCCGGGGATGCGGTGAGGGAGGCCCTGCTTCAATTGATTAGTGACCCGGAGCAGCGAAAGCTGTTGGGAGAGCGCGCCGCTCGATGGGCACAAGATCATTTCAGCTGGGAGCGGACGGTGAGGGAATACCTGAAGTTATATGAGCAGCTGGTGGGTGGAGGCGTTTATGAGCGGTAGACGGTGCATCCTCTGTGGTGGGGAATTGGGAGAGACGCTGTTTTCCCGCATTTCGGATCGCCTGGGCATTATGGCGGGGCTCTGGGATTTTCGCCGATGTCGGGAGTGCGGGAGTGGAATACTGGACCCGATGCCCTCAGCGGAAGAACTGGCTGCGGCATATCCAGAGGTGTACGGTGTGGATCAGGCCCCTCAGACCCACTGGCTGCATCGGCTCCTCTATTGGGTGGAGACAAAAGGGTTCTACGAGCCCCTTTATCGCATATCAGTCCGACAGGTGATGAGAAGAACAGGGTTGCGAGGAGGACGGATGCTGGATGTGGGCGGAGGAACAGGGCATAGAACCCTCTTTTTCCAGAAGGCCGGATTTGATTGCACGGTGCTGGAGCCGGACGAGCGGGCCCTGCAGGTGGCCCGGGAGCAATTCGGGCTGAAAGCCGTCGGCGGCCTGCTGGAGACCACCGACTTCCCCCCGGAAGAATTTGACCTGATCACCTTTCATTACGTCGTGGAACACCTAAGGGAGCCGAGAAAGACGCTCCAGGCTGCTTCCCGGTTGTTACGTCCCGGTGGGTGGGCTGTAATTCTGAGCCCTATAGTAACTGGCTGGCAGAGCCGATGGCTGGGCACCCGATGGAGTGGAGTTACGGAGGCCCCTCGCCATGTCACCTTGCCGTCGCCTGAGGGAATACGGCGGCTTCTCTCCGCCTGCGGGCTGTGGTTGCACGCCTGGGAAAGCGGGAGCCCGCTGGACGAGGCCGAGATGTTTGCGCTTTCACTACTGCCTTCCTCTTCTACGGCGATTGCATGTACTGCAACGGGAACTGCCGTCCGCATGCTCTACCGGCTGGGTGGTGCCTTTCTGGTTCTGCTTTCTCTGCCAGCGGCCTATTTAGCCTGCCAACTGCGTCGTCCTAGCACAGGCGTCTTCTTTGCCCAGAAGCCCGTTTAATCCGAAAGGAGCGGCTCTACCCACAGCACAGAGTAATCCATCAGGACACCCGGCAGGAGCCATTCCTGCCGGATGCGGTGGGGCGGCAGTTCCGATAGAGGCACCCACCCGGATACACCAATTATGCCGTCCAGTCGCTGGAAAAAGTCCGGATAAGGGAGGTAACCGCTCCCAACGTAAAGAGTCAGATCGGGACGGGATGCATAAAGGGAAAAGGAGGGGTCCGGGACGCTGCGCAGCCAGAAGGATCCACCCTGGGGAAGATCTTCCTTCAGTTCTTGGAAGAATGCCTGATGGGCCTGGTGAATGATGGGGGCTGCCCGCCAGCACCGCCCCACCTGGACAGCCTGGTAGCCGGACCAAATCAGCGCCAGGATCAGCAAGAAGATTTGCGCCCCCCGACTCCTTGTCCAGGGACGCAGGACCTGGCTTCCGAAAAGGGCCAGGGCGAGATACCCCAGGGGCGTGAACCATCCGATGTACCATGGATGGGGATTCATACAAGCGGCCCCATAGGCTACCCAGAATATGCCCCCCTGCCGGAGGGGGGCGGTGAGATGCCAGCGGCCCCTCGCCCAGGCCAGCGTCAGGAGTACTGCGACCCAAATGGGAGAGTTGGAAGGGTAAATCCCCAGGACGCTCTGAAAGGTATGAATGCCCAGAAGCGAGAAAACGAAGGCCACCCCGCTTCCGGGTGTCTTACTCTGAACCATCAGCCGGGATAGAAAGCGGAACCACTCCCAGTCCTGGAGGACGAAGAGGAACCACAGGAAGCCTGCCGCGATGCAGGGGATGAGAAAAGGCACCAGGTCTTTCCATCGGCGGCTGAGGAGGAGACTTATGGCCAGCCAGGCGGCGATGTAGAAGGTCTGCCAGAAGTGAGCGAAAAGCGCGACGGCAAAGCAGAGACCGGAGGCCAGCCACCACCCATACCCTCCATGCTCCCAGCCGTTGGTGAACGCCCATAATCCCAGGAGAACCCCGAAAAGGGAAAGCATATCGGAGCGAACCATGTTGCTCACCAGTTGATAGACGATGTCCATAGAAGTCCAGAACGCGGCCAGCCATGCCAGGCCGCGCGGAACGCCCCAGCGGCGAGCCAGCAGGATGAGCAACAAGAGGTTCAGCGCTCCCAGGATGCGGTTGAACCACCGCAGGGGAAGAAGATCAAACCCCCAGATGCTTCCCCACCCGCTGAGGGCGAACGCGTAGGAGAGGACAGGTACAAAGAATTTCCGGGGATTTTCTGCAGGGGAGGGAACGATCTCGCTGGGGATGGTGAAGACGGGCCCCCTTCCCTCCGCAATGCTGCGGGCCAGACCTGCAAAGCTGATCTCCTCCGGGGGTATCGCGGCCGGAATCGCGGTTCCGTAGCGGTTCAGGATGAGCAGATAGGCCAGCAGGATGACGCCGGTTACCAGAATGGATGCCCATTTTTGGCGCATGCGGTCTCTTCTCCACAGAATGGAAGGGATCGGGTTTTCGCCCTCTATTATGCCTTAAATTGACCAAAGCACAAGTGCCGCTGCGGCCAAGACTTCCGTCAGGATCAGGGAACATGAAACAGGTGTTTTTCGGAAGGATTCCTATCATTCTATTCACCCTGATGGTTCTGGAAGGGCTGTATCTGGCCGGGGCAGTCCATTTCCTGAGGATTTTTCCCGTTATCGGCGCCGATTTCCGCGCCCTCTACGCAGCCGCCTGTATCGCGCATGAGGAAGGATTCTCTCACATCTACAACCTGGACCGCCACATCCCTGTCCAGGAGGCCCTTTGTCGGGCGGCCGGACCGGCGGCGCCTTGTGTGCTAATCCCAATGGTGTTTTTACCGGTGTTCCTTCTCCCCGTTCTTCCCCTGACCCTCCTGGGGCCCGTTCCAGCCTTTGCCCTCTGGTCCGCTATGAACCTCTTCGGGACCTTGCTGGTCCTGCGCCCCTGGGCAGGGGGGCTTGCGCCGTCGGACAGCCGCCGGTCTCTGGCGATGGCGCTTCTGTCCTTTCCGGTCTTTGCCAACCTCCTGTGGGGCCAGAGCAATCTCTGGCTGATGCTCTGCGCGAGCCTATTCCTGCGGGAATGGGAGCGGGAACGCCCTTTCCGGGCCGGCCTCTGGGCGAGTGGCCTCCTGCTCAAACCTCAGACGATGGTCTTGCTGGTCCCTGCGCTGGCCCTGGCGCGCCAGTGGAAGGTGCTGGCGGGGGTTCTGGTCGGAATGGCCGCCCTGGCCGGCGTGTCATTTCTTCTGGCCGGACCCTCCGGGATAGCCGTATGGGCGGGAATTCTGAGCGGGTTCTCCCGGCCTACCCCTGGCCTGGTCCCGGAAGTTGTAGGGGCGGAAACGATGATGAACTGGCGGTCCATCGGCAGCCTCCTTTCAGAGGTTCTGCCCGCCCCACTGGCCTGGGGGATTGCCGGCGGGGGCATCCTCCTGACAGCCGGCGCGGCCCTGGCAATCGCATGGCGAGCCGATCTCCGGGACGCCGAAGGGCAGGAACGGTTCACCCTGGGAATCCTGGCCGCCACTCTCGCTGCCACCTGGCATGCCCACAGCCATACTGCGATGCTTCTGCTCCCCGCGCTCCTGGGCCTGGAGGCCCGCCGGACTCTCCCCCGGCGCGCCCTGCCCCTCTGGGCGCTCCTTCCGGCATGGGTCCCGTTCGTCAACATCACCCTGGAGGCTTTCTCCGTTCTCCCGTTCATCGCGGGCCTGGATACCCTGATCGCCGGAAAAATTCTGTTCGGGTTCAACCTGTATTTTACCCTGTGGACGCTCTGGAATATGAGGCCAGTTCAGCGTTTTCTCGCCGGGCCCGGTGTATCACCCCCAAAAACCTCGTATCCGGGTAGTTAGGGAACGATATGACCCGCAATCGGATAGCACGCTGGCTGATCGCTTTCCATATGGGCATCGCCCTGGGCTACCTGGGCCTGCTGATCCGGGCCGCCGTGGACGGCCTCCTCTGGCGAGCCGATGTCACGGCTTTCTATACCGGCGGGGCCATCGTCCGCCAGGGGCTGGGCCCTTATCTCTACGATTTGGACCTCCAGGCCCGGGTCCAGCAGGCCATCCTGGGGCCCGGACGGATGTTCTACGACGGCGTCCTCCCCTTCAACAATCCCCCCCACTTTGCCTTGGTGATGGCCCCCTTCTCGCTGCTGCCGCTGGGTCCGGCATACTGGTGCTGGACGGCCCTGCAGGTGGGAATCCTGGTCCGACTCATCCAGCGGTTGCGGTTTCTGAGCGCGGAATGGGAGCGGAGAGAGCGCCGGATGCTGGCGGGCGCATTTTTCGCCTTTTTCCCTCTGTTCCTGCAATTTCTGCACGGGAGCCTTTCCCTCTTCGTCCTCTGGTGCCTGACGGAGTTCTACCTGGCGCTTCGGGAGGGAAGAGATGCCCGGGCCGGGGTCTGGCTGGCGCTGGCGGCGGTGAAGCCCCAAGCCGCCCTTTTCCCTGCCCTGGTCCTCCTGGCCGGGCGTCGCTGGCGGGCGCTGCTGGGCGCCGGCGCGGCCGGACTGGTCATCTTCGGGGTGACGGCCGCCGCGCTGGGCCCTTCCATCTGGCCCGACTACCTGCGCTGGCTGGCCACTACCGCGAGTTACTTTGACCACTTCGGCGTATATCCGAGCGGGATGATAAACCTTAAGGGCACGCTGACCTTCTGGCTGGGGGCGGAACGGGCCCCCCTCATTCAGGCGATCACCGGAATTCTCCTGGCAGCGGGCGCTCTGGGAGTCCTCCTCCTCTGGGCCCGGCAGGGATGGGAGCCGGGGCGGCCCCCCTTTGACCTGCGGCTTTCCTTCACCCTGCTGCTGGGGGCCCTGCTCAGCCCCCACCAGAATCAGCAGGATTGTCTGATTTATGCTCTCCCGATCGTCCTTTTCTACGGTGCCTTGCACCGCACCGGCCTCCCTACCCGCCCTCTGACCGCCTTCCTGCAGGCCTGGCCGGTGCTCTTCCTGCTGGAGCCGTTCGCCATCCAGGGCCGCCTGGGCATCCGCCTGCCGGTCGCACTGACGGTCATCCTGCTGGTCTGGATAGGCGTTCAGCAAGGACTCTTAAGCAGAGGGTCCCCGATGATGCTCCGTAATCGCTTTCTCTCCCTCTACCGTTGGCTCCGCTGGCCTCTGCTGCTCCTGGCCGGGGCGGGCCTGTTCTTCTTCGCCGCCTGGCGGCTGACCCAGCCGGATATTCTCCACGGGGACGACGCGGTGGAGTACTGGGCGGCCGGGCGGTTGAACGCGACCGGGCAGAACCCGTACGACCCGGCCCTGCTGCTCCCCCTGGAATGGGAAGCAGGCCGACCGCTGGAAGACCCCCTGATGATGTGGAATCCGCCCTGGGTGCTGGCTCTGGTGATGCCCCTAGGCCTGCTGCCCTATCCGCCGGCCCGGGTTTTCTGGTTTCTGATCCATCTGAGCGCGGTTTTCTTCACCAGCCTTCGGATGGGAAAAGAGGCAGGGCCTCCTTCGCTGGTACGCCAGGGATTGGCCATTTTGTTGGGACTTTCCTTCGGCCCGACCCTGCATGCGCTGAAGGCTGGCCAGATCACCCCCCTGATGCTGCTGAGCCTCATCGGGTTCCTCTACCACTTCCGCCGCCGGCGCTGGGTGATGGCCGGAGCGATGGCTGCCCTCGGCCTGATTAAACCCCACCTGCTGTATCTCTTCATCATTGCCCTCTTTCTGGACACCCTGGCCCATCGCCGATGGGGAATCCTCCTGGGATTCGTCGGCGCGCTGGCCCTGAGTTCCGCACTGGCGACGGTGGCGAACCCCCGGGTCTGGGAGCAGTACATCGGCGCTGTAACCCACAATCCCCCCAGGGACTGGGCGACGCCGACTCTGGGTGGGCTCCTGAGGCTCTTCGTGGGGATAGAACATTCCTGGCTCCAATTCCTTCCTCCCGTGCTCGGCCTGCTCTGGCTGCTCTTCTACTGGCACCGGCATCGCCAGGGCTGGCGGTGGGAACAGCATTTCCTGCTTCTGGTGCTGATTTCTGTCACGACGGCAGCCTACGGCTGGAGTTTTGACCTGCTGGTCGTGTTGGTGGCACTGATCCCGGTATTGCTCCGGTTGCTGGAAATCCGGCGTCGCCCGGCGGCGATGGCCCTTCTGGCCGCCTATCTCATTGTGGATGTCGTCAGCCTGTTCACCAGTTTCGTTCAATTTTTCTATGTGTGGCTGGGGCCATTCTTCCTGGTCTGGTACCTGCTGGCACAACGGACAATGGGAGGCGACTTCAGTCTCCGGCGGAGGGAGCAGGTATGGACAAACTGAATGCACACCGGCGACCGTTTCAGCGCCTGGGGGCGAGGGGATGGCAGAACCTGGGTCTGGCCGCCCTTCTGACCTTTTACCTCATCTGGGTCGGGATGGAAATTGCCCGGGGCAACCTCTTTCTATGGGTTCTGGGCGCGGACTATCTGGCTTTCTGGAGCGCCGGATATGCGGCTAACACTTCAGGATATGCGGCCATCTATGATTTGGACCGGATGGGGGAAATCCAGGCATGGGCCGTCGCTCCACCTGATCCCTCGTTAGTGGTCATCAGTCCAATGCAATTTCTGTACTTTCCCGTTTTCGTCCTCCCCTTCCAGATACTGGCAGCGATTCCGATCCGATGGAGTTTCCTGGTCTGGGTATTGCTCAATCTGGGAGGGTTCTTCCTGTATCTGCGCTTTTGGATCCGCTCTATAGTGCCGGAGTTCCGACTGGGACATCTGCAGGTTATGCTGCTCCTCTCCTACCCCGCTTTTATGAACCTGCTTTGTGGACAGGTGAGTTTCTTACTGGTCCTCTGTATCGGCGAATTTCTGCGACAGGTGAGGGCAGGCCGTCCGTTTCGGGCCGGGCTGTGGCTGGGTGGGTTGCTCTTGAAGCCGCAGACCCTGATGCTGATCGTCCCCGCCCTGGCGATCCAGCGGATGCGGGGCGCTCTGCTGGGCGTCTTGACGGCCGCCTCCCTCATTATGGCCACTTCTATAGGACTGGCAGGTGCTGAGGGCATCCGCCGGTTATTTGACCTCTGGATCGGTTGTGGCACAGGCTGGCTGGGGAACAACCCGGAGTATATGACCAACTGGCGTATGGTGGGTACACACCTGAGTCACTGGATGCCGTCAACGCTGGCCTGGGCTCTGGCCCTGACAGGTCTGGGGGCCACACTGGGCATCGGCCTCCTCCTCTGGCGGCGCCCTTTGAGGCCTGACCATCCGACTTTCGCCACAGCCGTTTTGGGAACGCTGGCGGCCACAGCGGCTGCCTCCTGGCATACGCATCCCCATATGCTGGTAACGTTGATTCCTCCGATAGCATACCTGTACGCAGAGGGAGAGTTATCTGAGCGAATGCTCTCCCTATGGACGTTTGCCCTGCCTGCAGCGGTGCTGGCCGGCCTGGTGGTTGCTCTGCTGGCTCAAAAGGGCGTCCTGGCTCTGTACCCGGGAGCGAGTGGGCTCTCAGAGGGGATGGCCGGCCTCTTGGTCAACTTGTGCTTGTTAGCCCGGTCATTCCAGAAACTGCGACACGAATAACTCCTTGCTCGTCCCCTCTCCCTTGCAGACGCAGATTCTAAACCATCCTGGAGGGTAACTATTCAGCGCTGACTGAAAGTCAGCCTCCCTGGGCCTGCGGCCTCTGGACGGCCTGCGCCGTCCTCCCAGGGCGTCAACGGAGGTTGACGCCCGGCGCGAAAGCGCCCAGGGGAGGCCGATTTCCAATCGGCGCCAAGAGAGCGATCTCCATCGGGCTGAATAGGGAGGTTCAGATGAGAAGGGACAAGGTTTCCCCTTACCGCTGGATGAAAGGGTTACTTCTGCTGATAGCCGGGGCGGGGCTATTCTTCTTCGCCGCCTGGCGGCTGACCCGGCCGGATATTCTGCAATGGGATGATTTCGTCGCCTATTGGGCCGCCGGGCGACTGAATGCCGCCCGGCAGGACCCGTATAATGCAGAAGCGCTTTTTGTCCTGGAGCGCCAGGTCGGACGTTTGCCCGAGGAAGCCTCTGTCCCGGTGCGGATATGGAATCCTCCCTGGACTCCACTCTTATTCACCCCCTTCGGGATACTCCCTTATCCGTTCGCCCGAGCCCTCTGGTTCTTCCTTCAGATGGTCGCCCTGGCCTGGAGCGCAGACCGGCTATGGCTGATCGGAGGCGGCCCCAGAAGTTACCGTTTACTGGCATGGGGGATTGCCTTTCTCTTTGGCCCGGCCCTTTATGCGCTCAAAATGGGGCAGATTTCCCCCTTTCTGCTGTTGGGCCTGGTCGGCTTTCTCCATTTCGCCCGGCGGGAACGCTGGATGGCATCCGGTATCGCGTTGAGCCTGTTGTGGATTAAACCCCACGTATGTTATCTCCTGCTGGGGATGATCCTCCTGCAAATTCTCTGCCGGCGACGGTGGGCTCTGGGAGCCGGCCTCCTCGGAGTCCCCCTGGCGGCCCTCCTGATCGTTGCCCTGGTGAATCCTCCCGCGCTGCCAGGGGGACTTCACGCCTTATTAGAGAACCCGGCAAGAGAATGGGCCGCTCCCACGCTGGGAGCCTGGTTGCGTCTCCTCTTCGGCGTGGAACAGTTCTGGCTTCAGTTTCTCCCCTCTGGCCTGGCAGTGCTCCTCTCCATCGGATTTGCTCTGCGTCGCCGGGATCGGGATTGGGTGAGTGAAAACAACCTTCCCTGGTGGGTCCTTTTCTCTCTCCTCACGATGCCCTATGGATGGACCTTTGACCACACTGTGGCGCTGGTCGCGCTGATTCCCGTAAGCCTTCGTCTCGGATGGGAGCCGCGAGCCCCCCTGTGGTGGGCCCTCTGGGGCATCTATATCTCCGTGGATGCGGTTCTGCTGTTTATCGGTGGGAATATGTTCTGGCATGTCTGGCTGGCGCCCTTCTGGCTCTTCTGGGTCGCGATGGCCCGCCGATTTGCCCAGGTCCAGGCGGAGGTGATCCCATGACCCCCTTCCTGAACCCTCGCCGCCTGCGGGATTACCCGCGCCTGATCGGGGTCGCTATATGGTGTGCATGGGGATTGGAAGTCCTTCTTCACCGGGGCTGGCTGGGTGGCCTCGGCTGGGTCCTGTGGAGCGATTTCGTCACTCTCTACGCGGCAGGATGGCTGGATCGCTTCGCCCCGGACCAACTCTACGATTTCCAGGCTCAGGCCTATGCCCAGCAGGCCCTCATCGCGCCGACCCCGCTGTCGGGCTTGAATCCCTTCATCTCCCCGCCCCATGTCGCTCTGGCCTGCCAGGTCCTCACGCTCTTTCCATTTCCTGTTGCCCTGGCCTTGTGGAGCGGACTGGCCTTGTTGTTGACCTTCCACGCGGCCCGACGTCTCTGGTACCTCCTCCCCCCCGACCTGCGCTCGGGCCCTCTGCCCTTTCCCCAGTTCCTGGTGCTGATTTTCTCCTTCTTCCCCTTCCTGGCCGGCTGGCGAACCGGACAGAATCACGCCCTGACGCTCTGGCTGGTCGTGGGGATTCTGGAGATGGAACGGGCGGGTCGTCCGCTCCCAGCGGGTATCTTGGCCGGCTTTCTGCTCTATAAGCCCCACTTCGCCCTGGGTTTCCTGATCCTCTGGGCGGTTCGGCGGGAATGGCGGGCGTTGCTGGGCTTCAGTGCGGTGGCCAGCGCCTGGGTGGGAGCCGATCTGGCCCTTCACGGCCCGGCCCGCTACAGGGAGTACCTGGCGTTGCTCCCGACCCTGATGGGTCTGCTAAAGACGAAAGGGTTCTCCTCCTTCGCTCTGGCGACCCCTTTCAGCCTTCTGGTCACCCTTTTCCTTGCCTCTCTCCAGCCGCTATGGATGCCGTTGAGCACTCTCTGGCTGCTGGCAGGCTGTCTGGCGCTGGGCATCTGGGGGATTCGACATCGGGACGAATCGGCCTCGGCCTGGATGCTGGCCCTCATGTTCCCGCTGCTGATCGCCCCATACACACATTTGCATGACCTGATGCTGCTGATCCCGCTGCTAGTCCTCTGGGCGGCCCGCCAACCGTCCCGCTGCCTGCTGGGGAGCGCCGCGGGGTTCTACCTGGGCAGTCTGGTGCTTCCTCTCCTCGGAGCCGCCTCCGGCCTGGCCCTGCCCGGCTTGATCCCCGTCGGCCTCCTGTTTGCCCTTGTCCGGTGCGGTGCACTGCGAGGCGCCTGATGTGAATTTTGAGCAAGGTGCGATGCGACACGCCCTGAGAGCCAACCGCTGGTTGCCATCGGTGGATGCCCTCTGGTCTGCCGTCATCCTGGCGGGCCTGGGCTTTCTGGTCTCCCTGATGCCCCTTCCGCCCAATGACTTCTGGTGGCATCTGAAGATCGGCGAGATCATCTTCACCACCCGCGCCATCCCCACTACCAACATATTCGCCTGGACCCTGCCGGCGGATGCCCCCTTTACTTACGGCGCATGGCTGGGGGAGTTGCTCCTCTATCTGCTCTACCGGGCCGGGGGGCTCCCGCTGGTCACCTTCGCCCGCAACCTCCTGGTCCTGCTGGCTTTCTGGCTGGTGGGACGGACGGCGCGAGAGCGCTCCGGCTCCTGGCGGCTGGCAGCCCTTGCGCTGACGCTGGCCGGGGGGATGTCCCTGAACAACCTCGTTGTCCGTCCTCAAATCTGGGCCTTCCCCCTTTTCGCTCTCTACCTGTGGTTGCTGACCCGCTATGTGGCCGCTCGTGGTCAGGCACAGAGCGAGACGGAGTGCCGGCAACGCGACCCTGCTTCGCTTCGTCGCTTGCTACGAGCGGCGAAGTGTCGTCTCAGGCTCCTCCTTCTTCCCCCACTGATGGCCTTCTGGGTCAACGTCCACGGCTCCTTCGTCCTGGGGCTGGTGCTGGTGGGCATCTTCGCCGTGGGCGAGGCACTCCAGGCTATGGTGCAGGCTCTCAGCCTGCGCCACCGCCCCCCCTGGCGTGAGGGGGGCTTCCTCTTCGGGGTCGGTGCGCTGACGGCCCTGGCAACCCTGGCCAACCCGCGCGGCGTCGGCATCGTCGCCTACGTGGCGGACCTCCTCACTGACCGGCCCAGCCAGGCCCTGGTGGTGGAGTGGCAGTCCCCCACTCCCTCCGGCATCGCCAACGTTCTCTTCTACGTCAGCATCCTGGTGCTCCTGGTGACCCTGGCTCTCTCCCGCCGTCGCCCCACGCTCACCGACCTCCTGCTGATGGTGGGATTCCTCTGGCTGGCCTGGAGCGGGATGCGCTACGTCGTCTGGTACGGGATGGTGGTGATGCCCATTCTGGCGGAAGCATGGGCGGCTGCAGCGCAGGCCGTCTGCCTACGCACCGGGCAGGCTATCAGCCTGCGCTACGTCAACCTGATCCTGCTCCTTCTGCTGATCGTGCCCGTCGCCGTGGCCCAGCCCTGGTGGGTGGAACGGCTCCCCCTGCCCGAAACGTACTGGAAACAGGTCTGGCGGGGCATCCCCCTTGGGCCCCTGGTGGGCCGGGAGACGCCCGTTGCCGCCGTGGAGTACCTGCGGGCCCATCCCGGCGGGCACCTCTTCAACGAGATGGGCTACGGCAGTTACCTCATCTGGGCCCTTCCTCAGCAGGGGGTCTTCGTGGACCCGCGTGTGGAACTCTACCCGTACGAGCAGTGGCTGGACTACATCCGCATCGGCCGGGGGGTGCGCTATAACGAACTGCTGGAGCAGTACGGGGCGGACCGCCTGATGGTGGACCGGGTCCTTCAGGAGGAGTTGATCCGGGCGCTGGAGGACGACCCTCGCTGGGAGCGGGAGTATGCCGATGAGCGGACCGAAATCTGGAGACGGAAATGAACGGCCCCCCTTTGTCCGCTCCCTGACTCACTGGCTGACCCCCCGACGTCTTTCCTATGCCTGGCTGGCCGGTGGAGCACTCTGGCTGGCCTGGCTGGGGAGCGCCCTCCTGGGGCCGGGGAACCTGGACCTGGCCGGGCAACCGGTGGGGACGGACTTCCTGGAGTTCTACGCCGCCGGGACGACGCTCCTGCGCGGGGAGAGCGCCCGCCTCTACGATACGGACTACCAAGTCCACCTCCAGCGGGAAATCATCGGCCCCGGCCTGCGGGCCTACTACGCCTTCATCACCCCGCCTTTCTTCGCGGCCCTCTTTGTCCCCCTGGCCCTGTTGCCCTACGGCCTGGCGTTTGCCCTCTGGAGTCTTCTGGGACTGGCGGCTCTCTGGGCGGGTCTTCGTCTCACAGGCCTGCGCTCGCCCCGCCCACTCCTCTGGGCCCTGACCTGGTTCCCCCTCTTCGCCACCGTCAGTTACGGCCAGAACAGCCTGCTCAGCCTGTTCCTCCTGGCCCTGGCCTTCTATCTCTGGCGGGACGGGCGGCCCTGGGCCGCTGGACTGGCGCTGGCCGCGCTGATGTACAAGCCGCAACTGACGCTGGGAATCCTGCTCCTCTGGCTGATCAGCGGGCGGGAGGGGCGGAAGGCACTGGTGGGATGGATGGTAGGGAGCGCAGCCGGGGCTGTCCTGTGTATGGTGGCCTGGCCCGAGGCCAGCCGGGCCTATTTCCACTTCGCCCGGACCGTCCTCCCGGACCTCCCCAACTGGCAGGAATTCCCCATCTGGCACCTGCACACCGTCCGGGGTTTCTGGCGGATGCTGATCCCCGAATGGCCGCTCCTGGGGGACATCCTGACTCTCCTGCTGAGCGGGTGGGGACTGGCGGAGGGGTACCGGTTCTGGCGGCGCCATCGGGCTTCCCTCCCACTGACCTTCGCGGCGGCGGTCGCCCTGACCCTCTGGATCACGCCTCACGCGATGATTTACGACTGGGCCGTATTACTCATCCCCGCCGTCCTGCTCTGGGAGGAAGTCCCGGAGCAGCGGGGGCAATGGCGTGCCCTCTACGCCCTGGTCTGGCTGGCCACCTTTCTGGGAGACCCGCTGACCTACGGCCAGTGGCGCCTCCTCCATCGTGCCGTCCAGGTCACCGTGCCGATTCTGGGGTTTGTGCTCTACCGGGCCCGAAGTCTGCTGGAGGCTCCCGTACGTTCAGGCTGACCATAGACGTCCCCAACCTCTACCCCGAAGCAAAACCACCAGCCCGGCCCCAACGCCGTCTATGACCACGTCCCACGGCGAAGGCGTCCGCCCCGGCACAAAGGACTGGTGGACCTCGTCGGTGACGGCGTAGAGGACTGCCAGCCCGAAAGCCAGAAGGCGCATCCGGCCGGAGGGGGGACCGTCTCCCCGCAAGGCGCTCAGGTAGAGCCACGCCAGCACCCCGTAGAGGAGGGCGTGGCCCGATTTTTTCACCACCATATCCAGCCACGGCTCCGGCGCGTGGGGAAGGTCCGGCTGCGCCGAAAGCCAGAAGATGAACCCCATCCAGGCCAGCGCCAATAGTTCCCAGAGCGCCCGACGGTTCGCCATCTATACCCCGTAGGCCCTCTCCACTTCCGCCGCCAGCCGGGCCCAGGAGCGGCGCTCGCGGATCTCACGGGCCGCCTCCCCTCCCAGCCGGCGGCGCAGGGCCGGCTCTTCCAGCAAACGCAGGACCCCTTCGGCAAGAGCCGCCTCGTCTCCCGGGGGGACCAGCCAGCCCGTCTCCCCGTGGCGGATGACCTCCCGGATTTCCCCCACGGCCTCGGCGACGACCGGCACCCCTGCTCCCAGCAGGTCCAGCAGTTTGACCGGAGACTTGGCCCGATTGATAAGCGTATCGTCAAAGGGATAGACGGCCAGGGTCGTCTGGGCGAAGACCTCCGGCAACTGCTCCGGCTCCACCCAGCCGACGTACTCCACCGCTTCCGCCAGTCCGACCCGCCGGGCCTCCTCCAGCAGGTCTGCCTCCTCTCCGAACAGCCCTTTGCCCACTACCCGCAAGCGGGCCTGAGGGACCCGCTCCCGCACCCGTTGCAGGAGGCTCACCACGCGCGCCACGGGGAACTCAAAGAAACGGGTGTAGAGGAGGATGACGGGCGGACCTTCCGCCGCGCGAAGGCCCGGGAGAGACACCGGGTCGCCGGACCACCCGTTGGGGACGTAGAAGACCCGTTCGGGTGGCACGCCCAGCGCCCAGACCAGGCTCTCCAGCGTGCGGCTGGCAACGGTGACGGCGTCCGCGTGGGTCAGGCCCCATCGTTCCTGCCAGGCGAAGAACCGCCGCTGGGCGGGGGTGTAGAGGGGCCGTCCGGAGGCCGGGTCGGTTATGTCGTTCCAGCCGCCGGGGCCTTCCCAGTCGTCGCTATCCACCACCAGGCGGGGCCGCCCGGCGCGCGGACGGAGGGCCAGCAGGACGTGGGCCAGGCCGCTGTAGGCTTTGGGCTTGAAGAGATGGACGACGTCGGGCCGAAGGGCCAGGGCGCGCGCGGCCAGCCGCCAGGCCGTCCACAGGTGGAAGAAGAGAGGCGCGCGGGGCGGAAGCGGGACGTTCTCCACCTTCACCCCGGCGTCCTCCCAACACCTCCCCGCATCCTCCGGATTCCGCCAGGGCGGGAGGATCAGGGTGACGGTGTGCCCCCGGGCCGCCAGCGCGCGGGCCAGGGGGAGAGCCCGGACGGACATCGTCCCCCAGGGCCGCAGGCCGAAGGGGCCAATCATTGCAACGCGCATACCAGGGGTTAGCCGGTAGGGGTGAGTCGGCGGACCTCTTCGCAGCGGCGCTCCACGTACATCCGGTGCCGGATGCCCAGGCCGGGGCGCGCGTGCTCCGCCAGCCCTATCCGCTGAGGCCATTCCACCTCCTCCGCGCGGGAGGAGAGGTAGGCGACGTACTCCGGATACAGATAAGCCGCCACCGTTTCGGCCCATTCTTCGCTGGCGGCGCGGAGCGTGCGGTGGAAACCGGAGTGCCCCTTCCCGTACCAGGTCGGGCCTGGCTCCTCCCCCACAAACTGCACCAACTCCCGGACGATCCGGCCGGGTCGGCCCAGAACGCGGGCCCAGAGGCTGGCCGTCCGGGCATCCCAGGCATGGGCCAGTTCATGCACCACCGCGACCTCCCCCAGCCATTCCGGTTGCTGATGGAGGAGCGGCTCGCCGATGACGATACGCATCCAGGGAGGGCGGGGCCAGAAGGCGTACAGTCCCCCACCGCCCTCTTTCCGTTTCTCCAGCCGGAGGGCGCCCAGCGCTCGGCCCATCCCTTCCGCTCCGCCCAGCGCCCGGGCCATTCGCTGGACGGCGCGGAAGACCCGATGTCGCTCGTCCTCCTCCCACTGCCAGGGAGCGACCACGAGCAGGCCATACCATCGCAGTTCCTGGGCCCAGAGATCGGCCGTCACCCCAGCATCTCCACGAATGCCGCCAGGCGGGTGGCCACCTGCTCCTCGGCGAAGGCCCGGAAGTCGTTGTGGTCGGCCTCCAGCAGCAGCGCCGGTATGCCCAACTCGCGAATCAGCCGGTCCCGCTGGTCCATCTGCCCGATGGAATACGGCTTGCAGGACCGGTCGGAGTGGAGAATGGCGCCGTCCGGTTGATATTCCTCCACCATCTGCCGCATCGTCCGCAGTTTGTGACCCGTCCCCCGATTCAGGATGGGATAGATGTAAGTGCGGGCCATGGAGTCCCAGAGATCGTCCGGGTCTATGAGCGGGGCCAATTCGCCCCAGGCGTTGGTGTAGGTGGAAGCGACGACAGCGATGCCGTGCTGGGCCAGAAATTCCGCCAGATAACGCAGCCGGTACCAGATGGGGAGATTATCCCAGAGGATGCGCTTGCGTTCGTTTTTGACGGCGCCGATTCCGGCCGTGATGCGCTCATCCACCTCCTTCAGCAGCGCGGCGTAGAAGTCCACCGTCTCCGGGTCGCCGCGCATCTCCACAATGGGGGGCCATCTGGATGAACTGGTCAAAGACGGAGATGGGAGCCGGTCGGTGGCGACAGCGCTGGAGGATTTCCAGCCAGAGTTCGGAGGCCCGCTTGCTCAGCAGGCCCACCCGCCGCAATTTCCGCTCGTCCAGCCGTTTGCCGGCGATCCGCTCCAAGATCGGCACCGCCTCCTCCAGTTGCCGCCGGACGTAGCGGACGGCGTGCTCCGCCGCCTCTTCGGTGTAGACGAAGGGGGTATCTATCAGGACCAGCGGGGCGCCGAAGTATTCGGCCAGGACCCGATACCAGAAGAGGACGGTCTGGCAGATGTTGGTGTAGGCGAAGAGGACATCCGGTTTAGGCAGGCGGCCCACCGGGGTCTTGCCGGAAAGGACGGCGCCGATGTCGGTGCGGGCGTAGGAGCAGAGGTCGCGGGAGTATCCGGCGCTCTCCGCCTCGGATGCGATGTCCACTGCCAGCCGGGCCGTCCCGCAGATGGCGGCGTGGTTCTCGGGGTAGAGGACGTAGAAATCCAGCGCTTTGAGGAGTTCCACCGGTGCACCGGAAGTGACCCAGGCCACCTTGCGGTAGCCATTGGCGTAGCGGCCCGCCAGCCAGTGTCGGGCGACCAGTTCTTTGGTGCGGGGGGCGATGCGAAGCGGCGGGGCCAGGTAGCGGGTGTCCCAGCGGGCGGGTCGGCGCTGGGCCTGCCACCGCTGCAGGCGAAGCACCGCCGGTCCCAGAACACTCACATTCCAGTGGTAGCGCAGAGCAGTTAAGGGGGTCATCGGCGGCCCTCCTCGGGATTCTGACGGGCAACCATCTCCAGAAACGCCTCTATACGGGTGAGAGTCTGGCCGGAGAGGGGGTCATTCAGATCCATCTCTATGTGGACGGACGGCAGGCCGGCCTTCTGGAGTCCCCGGCGCAGGAGGGGCAGGTCAAAGAGTTCCGGCTCGCAGAATTTGACGTCGTAGAAGACGACGCCCCGCGCGCCGGTCTCCCGGGCCATCCCGACCAGGTGGTGGAGCCGTTCCGCGATGGGGCTACCCCGGGTGGGGTCGGGGGGCCGTTCAGGATGCGCTCCGCCATCCGGCGGAAGGGGTCGAGGCTCTGGCCGGGCGGGTAGAGGCGGCGCCCACAGCAGGCCAGGTCGTCCGCCGCGACCGTGCCGCCCATTTCGGTGATCGCGTCCGGGAGCGCCATGGGCTCCGGGACAATGCCGGAGAGGAGGATGGGGATACCGGCGCGCGGGTTGGTGGGCGGGGCGTCCAGCGCAGCGCGGGCCAGGGTGGAGAACGACTCAGCAGGGAGGTATTCCCGGGCCCGCACCAGCCGATAGAAGGCCATATCGGAGAAGGGGAGCGCGCGGCGACGGCGATGGAGTTCCGCCAGCAGGCTATCCGCTTCCTCTTCCTGGCGGATCCTCTCCATCAGTTCCGCCCCGGCAGGGGCCCGCCCGGTGACGGCAGCCAGTTTCTCGTACAGGGCGCGGGACTCGTCGGCCAGGAACTGGAGATCGCTCTCGCGACGGCCGCGCGGGAGGTAGAGGGGGAAGACCGGCGGCCGGGGCCGCCCGAAGTCCAGCAAGAGGCTCCCCAGCCCTTGGAGCGAGTCGCAGGCGGGGGGGACGATGATGACATCGGTCCCGTCCAGCCCGCCGCTCAGCAGAAACGAGAGCGCGTTGCCCACAATGGAGCAGACATAGGGCTGGAGGTGGGCCGCCCCGGGGGCCGGGTCCACGCGCGGCGGCCCCCAGACCTCCACCGGGAGCAGGCCGAAAGCCCGCAGCAGGGCCCGGGGGTAATGGATGGGGAGGACGGCCGCGATCCCCCCGCCGTGCTCCTTCCAGGCGCGAATGGTTTCGGTACGGGAAGGGATGGGAGGTATGGATTCCATTAGGCCTCCGTGATCCGTCGCGGGTGCTTTTTATTGTAGCACAAAACGGGTATTGGGGAAACGGGCGCCTGGGCCAATGCGGCAGGGTAAAACCAGAGCACCGGGGCCTCACCGTGTTATGGCGTCTGCCTTATGCGGGCATTCAGCGGGGTGTGAAAAGGATTGTGCGGCGGCGGCCAAAGGCAGCCGCCGCACATCTCTCTATCCTTTCTCTCTGCTGGGGCGGGCGATCACGGGTTTCCTCTATCCTCTTCACCCGGTACGGGTGTGGCTGTGGGCATTGGGCCCGGCGTGGCCGTTGGATGGTGGCCCGGGCCGGAGCCGGGAGTCCAGGTGGCCGAGGGCATCGGGCCGGGGCTGGGCGTCACCACCGGGCTCTGGCCGTAGCCGGGCGTCCCCTTCGGGCCGTGGGGGCCGGAAGGTCCGGGAGAAACGGGGACGTTCTGCCGGACCCGCTCCCGAATTTGCTGGCGGAACCAGGCAGGGTCAGCCTCGCCCGCCTCGGCCAGGCGTCGCCAGGCCTCCAGTTGCGTCCACACGCGCTCCCGAACCGGGGCTTGGGGGATACTGGCGAGCCTCTGCTGCATCGCCCGCAGACGGGCTTCCACCCGGTTCAGGGTCTGCACCATTTGCTCGTCCCCCAGGGCAGCAGCCCGCTCCATCGCCTGGTAGAGATGCCGCTCCATCCGCTGGAGCATCGTCTCCGGGGGAATCTGACCGGCCTGGGTGAGAGTGACGGTCTCCTCTACCCGGCGCTGAGCCATATCCATAAGCCGCTCTACCTGACGGGCCGGCTCCACCATCAGCGTGACCTGAACGTCCTCGCTCCAGGTCTTGAGGGGATATAGGACCTGGCCGGGAAGGTCATCCTGGGCCGCATAGAGCGTGCCCGTGAAGCCGGCCACGGAGGCCAGGACCAGAAGCAGGGAAATGAGAATCTGCACCATCTTCCGCTCCTTTCCGAACAGGATGAACATCCATTCTTTATGACGGGGAGCGGGCTTCAGAGATACGGCCTGGGCGATGAATCGGGCCCGGGTGCGGGCCGCTTGCCGGGGGTCTCGCGGCGGGACCGACCGCAGAGCACTCAGGTAATGATCAATACGGGGATCCAGTTCCTCATGGGGCTTTGCCGTCATATTTCACCCGTCCGTATGTTATCTCGTGAAAGGGGTCTTCCCTGCTTCCTGGTTCTCGGTAGAACTCAGAAGACGGCGCAAACGGGCGACCGCGCGATGCTGGAGAGCCTTAATCGCGCCGACGGGTTTCTGAAGCGCGTGAGCAATCTCCTCCAGTTCCCACCCTTCCACATATCGCAGGAGGATGACCTGACGCTGATCAGGAGTCAGTTGGAACAGGGCGGCCCGCACCATCTGCCGGCGGATACGCATTTCCGCCTCCGCCACCGGGTCATCCGCAGCGGGCAGAGGGACCGCGTCTTCCAGGGAGATGTCTCCCCGGCGGGTCCGGAACTGGTCGGTGAGCCAGTTATGGGCGATGCGGTACAGGTAGGCGCGCAGAGCCTCGCGCGGGCCGCGGCCGCGCCGGAGGGCATCCAGCAGCCGGACGAACGTCTCGGCCACGCACTCTTCGGCCAGATCCGGGTCGCCCCCCAGCCGCATCGCGTACCGGTAAAGTTCATCGCTGTACAGGTCGTAAATCTGGATGAGGGCCTGGGTCTCCAGCCGCTGGGCCCGCGCCAGCAATGAGGAATCGTCCATATGCTCCTAAAATAAGACGAGGAGTGAAAGCCAAAGATACGGGATGGTGATCTAACTGGCCGTATCTTGAAAGGGACTTCTTCGTCTAAAATAACAGAGGCCGCAGAACCCGAAGGTTCTCGGGTCCATCTTCAGCAGGAGGTTGGGGATGAAACGCTGGTTAATGCTTCTGTTGATCATCGTGATGGTGGCGGGAATTGCTGCGCCCGTGCTGGCCGCCGGGAAGCGACCCCCCAAACGGATGCCCTTCCATCTGGAAGGCCGGATCACGGCCGTGGATATCAGCGCGGCGACGGTAACCGTGGAGGTGATGCATGGCAACCGGGTGGTCAAGCCCTTCATCGGCCAGACGGTGACCGTTCAGGTCACCTCCAGTACCCGATTGCTCCGGAGAGCGGAGCCCCGGGCGGTGCCGATCACCCTGGCTGACCTGAAGGCAGGGGATGCGGTCAGCGTGCAGGGCGCGTTGGCGGGCGATGTCTGGACCGCCAGCCGCATCACGGTGGGGGTCGAACTCTCCCGTCAGCCATGAACGGAGGGCGGCGTTGGTGGCGGCACCGCCATCAACACCGCCCAGCCCTCTATTCCGCCGGCGGCTCCCTCCGCAGATTCCCCAGCAGGCTGGTGAACTCCAGCGGAAAGACGAATTTGGTTGCCGGGCTCTCCCCCAGCCGCAGGGTGTCCAGGTACTGCAGCGTCATCGTGTTGGGGTCTATTTGCCGGGCGACTTCAAAGATGAAGCGGAGGGCCATGGCGTACCCCTCGGCGCGCAGGATGGATGCCTGCTTCTCGCCCTCGGCCCGCAGGATGGCCGCCTGTTTCTCCCCCTCCGCCACCTTGATGGCGGCCTCCCGCTGACCATCCGCCTCGGTGACCATTGCCCGGCGGTTTCGCTCCGCCGACATCTGCCGGTTCATCGCCGCCTGAATCTCCTTCGGCGGCTCAATCTCCACACTGGTCACCTTGACGCCCCACCGCTCCGTCACCTCGTCCAGTTTGACCCGCAGAACCTGGTTGATGTGCTCCCGCTGGGCCAGGACGTTATCCAGCATAATATCGCCGATGACGGCGCGCAGGGTGGTGGTGGCAATGCCGATGGACGCCCGGCGGAAGTCCCCGACCCGGATGACGCTCGTCTCCGGGGCCACAACCTTCCAGTTGAGGAAGTCCACCCCAATAGGCGCGTTATCTTTAGTGATGCTGGTCTGGTGGGGAATCTCCATAAAACTGCTCCCGCAGGTCCACCACTGCCCGGTCAATCAGGGGGACCAGGAAGACCACGCCCGGCCCTTTGGTGCCGATGCAGCATCCCAGGCGGAAGAGAACCAGCCGCTCGTACTCCCGGACGATCCGGATCATAGAGTAGGAGGATCAGGGCGATCAGGCCAACGAAGAAGACGAAGATAAGGAATAACGCTCTCATTTTCCCCTCCTCTGATCAAGTTCTTATCCCTCGCCAGTACCGCCAGCGCATCAGCGCCAGCACGCGAGGGGTGAGAACGGTGTACAGGTCGTAGAGTGTCCGGTGGGCAGGGAAATCCCAGGCCCCAATGAATCGGGCCAGGCGAGCGCCAAAGCCGGCCTTGAACCGGTAGACTCCCCACATCGGGTCCGATTCATCCACCCGCTCCGGCGCCCCCCAGAGGTCGTAGATTGTACATCCCTGGGCCTGGGCCCATCGGATGGCCTCCCACTGAAGCAGGTGATTGGGCATATATTCCCGATACACCGACCGGGACGCGCCGTACATATACCATGCCCGTTTTCCGAACCGAAAGAGCATCACCATAGCCACCGGCTCGCCCTCCACCTCGGCGATCAGCGGTTGCGCCAGCCCCGCTTCCATAAATGACCCCCAGGCGTCCCGGTAGTATGTCTCCGGTCGGATGACAAACCGGTCTCGCACGCTGGTCTCCTGATACATCCGGTAGAGAACAGGCAGGTCCTCCACGGTCCCCAGACGTACGGTCACCCCTTTCCGTTGGGCCAGTCGGATGTTGTAGCGCCACTTGGGCTTCATCCGGGCCAGGAGGTCATCCGGCGAAAGATTCAGGTCCAGGAGGAGGGTGTTGCGGAACTGGACCTGTTCGGCCGATGGCCGCCAGCCCCGTGCCCGCAGGGTGACGGTCACTGTTTTCCCCTCCGGTGTGTCTTCTTCTACATCGGGGTCTATTTTCAGGAAAACGGCCCTGGCCTGTCGGGCAGCGGCTTCCAGGTCCGCCAGGACGGTGAGGAGAAGAGAGGGGGCGTCCCAGGCGAGCGTGGGCCCTTTGGGGACGTACATCACTCCCCAGGGGAGGCAGGCGGGGCGGCGGAGGAGGGCCAGTGCCGCCGCACGAGGCTTCCCTCCGGCTTCCCAGAGGTAGGGAATGGCCCGCCATCCCTGCCGTTCTTTGAACGCCCCCCACTCCCATGTCTGCAAGACGTGGGGGTTGGGCAGGCAGAGCAACGCGTCGTCCCACTCCCGGGGGTCTGATGCTTCCCGGATGTTCGGCCTGATCACGGTTGACCCTGATTGTACACTCCTTTGCAATGGAGTCAAGGGAGTGCAACTGCTGGATGAATTTGCCTCCTGCTCAGGAGCGGGTTATAATGGGGGTTGGGTGGTAGGGAGTACCCCAGACTACAGAGGAGGAGCGTATGTCGGGTCACAGCAAATGGTCTACGATCAAACACAAAAAGGCGGCGACGGACGCCAAACGGGGGAAGATATTCACCCAACTGGCCCGGGAAATCACTATTGCGGCCCGGGAAGGGGGGGGCAATCCGGAGGCCAATTTCCGGCTGCGGCTGGCGATTGATAAGGCGCGCGAAGCCAACATGCCCAAAGAAAACATTGAGCGGGCCATCAAACGGGGGACGGGCGAGATTAAGGGGGAGGGCGAACTTTCCGAAATTCTGTACGAAGCATACGCCCCCAACGGTGTGGCCCTGCTGATTCAGGCCCTGACGGATAACCCTAACCGATGTGTGGCCGAACTGCGTCATGTGCTGAGCCGTCAGGGTGGGCGGATGGCGGAGGCCGGCGCCGTCGCCTGGCAGTTTGAACGGAAGGGCTACATCGCTATCTCCCCCGACGGCGCAGACGCTGAGCGGATCTTTGAGGTCGCGGTGGAGGCCGGCGCGGATGATGTCGTGATCTCCGACGACCTGATTGAAGTCTTCTCTCCGCTGGAGAGCTTCCAGGAAGTCCGCCAGGCGCTGGAGGCCCTGGGTGTCCGGTTTGAGCGGGCAACCATCTCCATGATCCCCAAAACCACCATCCAGTTGGGAGAGCAGGAGACCATGCGGGTTATGGGGGTCATCAACGCGCTGGAGGACCTGGAGGACGTCCAGCAGGTCTATTCTAACCTGGACATCTCCGACGAGGTGATGGCGAAGTTTGAGGCGGCAGCCTGATGCGGGTCCTGGGGATTGACCCCGGCACGGCGACGACGGGCTACAGCGTGGTGGAGGAGACCGAAGAGGGACTGCGGGCCCTGGCCTACGGCGTGGTCACTACCCCGCCCGACCTTCCCCTCCCTCAGCGGCTGCAGACCATCTACCGGGAACTCCGCCGCCTGGTACGGGAATGGCAACCGGATGCGGCGGCAGTGGAGGAATTGTATTTCAACGTGAACGTGCGGACGGCGATGAGTGTGGGACAGGCACGCGGGGTGGCCCTGCTGGCCCTGGCGGACGAAGGCCTGACCATCGCTGAGTACAGTCCCGGAGAGGTCAAGCAGGCCCTCACCGGCTATGGGGGCGCCGAAAAGCGGCAGATGCAGGAAATGGTCCGCATGCTGCTGGGCCTGCCCGCCATTCCCCACCCGGACGATGCCGCCGACGCGCTGGCCGTCGCCGTCTGTCACCTCCACTCCGCCCGCCTGCGGGCACTGACCACTGACCATAAACGGCCATGATTGCTCGGCTAACCGGGACGGTTGCTGCGGTCAAATCGGACCGCCTGATTGTCCAGGTGGGGGGATGGGGCATTAGCGTCTACGTGCCCGCGTCGGTGTTCCGGGAGGTGGATGGGGTAGGGACGCCGGTGGAACTGGTCACTCACCTCCACGTCCGGGAGAACGAACTGGCCCTCTACGGCTTCCTGACCGAAGAGGAACTGGCGCTATTTGAGTTGCTCCTGGGCGTTTCCGGGGTGGGGCCGAAGGTGGCCCTTTCCATCCTCAGCACCCTTTCACCGGACGCGCTCCGTCAGGCAGTGGCGCGGGAGGAGCCGGGCATCTTGACCCGGGTCCCCGGCGTGGGGCCCAAGACGGCGCGGGCCATCCTCTTCCATCTACGGGAGAAACTGCCCGGTCTGGAGGCCGGGGCTGTTCCCCTGCTGACCGACCAGGATGCCGAGGTCATCAGCGCGCTGACCGCACTGGGCTTCAGTCTGGTGGAGGCGCAGACCGCCCTCCAGAACACCCCGCGTGACCCCGATCTCCCGCTGGAGGAGCGCATCCGCCTGGCACTGGCGTATCTGGGGCAGAGGTGAAATGAAAGTCTTCAGCGGTTTTCCGGATAAAAAGGTCCCCACCATCCGCCTGCCGGAGTCGGTGGTCACCGAACTGGTGCCCATCGTGGACGACCTGGACGAACTGAAGGTCACCCTCCACATCCTCTACCGGCTTCAGCAGGCACGCGGGCCGGCCCGCTACGTCTCCCAGCGGGAGCTCCTGGGGGACCCGGTCCTCCTGCGCGGGCTGGATTCCCCGGCGGCCATCCGGCGGGCCGTAGACCGCGCGGTGGAGCGGGGGACGTTTCTCCAGGCGGAGGTGGAACTGGACGGCCACCCCGACGTCGTCTATCTCGCCAACTCGCCCCACGGCCGGGCGACGCTGGAGGCACTGCGCCGGGGGGAGCCGTTACCGACGGCCCTGCCCGAGCCCCGTCCCAATATTTTTGCCCTGTACGAAGAGAACATCGGCCCCCTCACCCCCCTCATCGCCGAAGAACTGAAAGAGGCCGAGAAGGCCTATCCCGCCGAATGGATTGAGGACGCTTTCCGGGAGGCCGTCGCCCTCAACCGGCGCCGTTGGAAGTACATCCGGGCCATTCTGGAGCGCTGGCATGCCGAAGGAAGAACGGACGAAGAGCGTCAGCGAGGTCCTGAAGACCGCCGCCGCTACATTGAGGGAGAGCACGTCCGCCACTGAGGATCGGGCGACGCAGGCGCTGGCCGGCTACTCCCCTGCGTCACCCTGCCCCCACTGCGGCGGCCTGGGCTACGTGCGGGCCGACGTCCCGGTAGACCACCCCGACTTCGGCAAACTCATCCCCTGCGTCTGCCGCCTGGCCGAACTGGAGCGGCGCCGTCTGGCCCAACTGCGCGCCATGGGCCAGTTGGCCGCGCTGGCCCATATGACCTTTGAGACCTTTGTCCCGGAAGGGCAGGGGCTCCCGCCGGAGAAGCGGGCCAATCTGCGCCACGCCTACGAGACGGCGAAGGAGTTCGCCGAAAACCCCACCGGCTGGCTGGTCCTGCGCGGCGGCTACGGCTGCGGCAAGACCCACCTGGCCGCCGCCATCGCCAACCGCTGCGTGGAGCGCGGCCAGCCCGTCCTTTTCGTCACCGTCCCGGACCTCCTGGACCACCTGCGGGCCACCTTCGGCCCTACCAGCCCCGTCCGCTACGACCAGCGCTTTGAGGAGGTCCGCACTGCCCCGGTGCTGATCCTGGACGACCTGGGCACCGAGGCACCCTCCCCCTGGGCCCAGGAGAAACTCTTCCAGATTCTGAACTACCGCTACAACGCCCGGCTGCCCACCGTCATCACCACCAATCACGAACTGGAGGAACTGCCGCTGCGCATCCGCTCCCGCCTGGCCGACCCCGACCTGACGCGCATCGTCACCATCCTGGCGCCCGACTACCGCCAGGCGGGCATCTCCGCCGAGCAGTCGGACCTGAGCACCCTCCATCTGCATGCCCATCAGACCTTTGAGACCTTTGACCTGCGGGAGAAGGAACTGCCGAGGGAGGAGGCGGAGAATCTGCGGAAGGCGGTGGAACTGGCCCGGGCCTACGCCCAGAACCCTCAGGGCTGGCTGATTTTCACCGGCACCTACGGCTGCGGGAAGACGCACCTGGCGGCGGCCATCGCCAATTTCCGGGCCAAGCAGGGGTATCCGGTCCTCTTCGTCGTCGTCCCGGACCTGCTGGACCATCTGCGGGCCGCTTTCAGCCCGCAGAGCCCGGTCCCTTTTGACCGGCGATTTGAGGAGGTGCGTCGGGCCCCCTTCCTGGTGCTGGACGACCTGGGGACCGAATCGGCCACGCCGTGGGCGCGGGAGAAGATGTACCAGATTTTTGACTATCGCTACAATGCCTGCCTGCCGACCATCATCACGGCGGCGACCCCCATTAAGGACCTGGACCCCCGTCTGGCGGCGCGCATCCAGGACGAGACGCGCTGTATCCATTTCGCCATCCTGGCTCCGGCCTATCGCGGGAAGGCGGAGCGACGCCCTCGCCGTGCGGGTAGCGCAAGATAATCGCTATTTATTCCAGCCGTCCCTCCTCTTCCACCGTCAGGTCCTCTTCCCGTCCGGCGTAGAGGTAGCGGCCCAGCAGGGTGTCGTACTCCGTCCAGGGTTTGGTGGGGTCGCGGCGGGTGGCGATGAGGCGCTGGAACCGGTTCACCTGCGCGCTGAGGTTCTCCACGTAGTGCAGGGCCGCCGCCTCCAGCGTCTTGGGCCGCCGGGGAGAGCCCCACTCGTACCGCCCGTGGTGGCTCACGATCATATGCCGCAACCGCAGCGCCAGATCGGGAGGAAAGTCCGGCATCCCCTCCAGCACCCGGTCCACCATCTGCAGCGACATCACCACATGCCCCAGTAGCCGGCCCTCATCGGAGTACTCTATGCCCGTCTCCCAGACGTACTCGCGCGTCTTGCCGATGTCGTGCAGGAGCGCGCCGGCCAGCAGAAGGTCCCGGTGAATCTGGGGGTAGAGGGTCAGCAGGTGTCGGCAGAGGGAGATGACCTCTACGGTATGTTCCAGCAGTCCTCCCCGATACGCGTGGTGGACCCGTCGCGCGGCCGGGGCCTGGGAGAAGCGGGTGACGAACTCCGGGTCGTCAAAGAAAGCCAGAAGCAATGCTTTCAGGCGGGGGTTCTCCACCTCGGCCACTGCCGCCCGGACTTCCTCCAGCATCTGGGCCACGTCCCGCTCGGTGGCGGGGATCATGTCGGCCAGGTCGTACTCCCCCTCCTTCGCCGGGCGGATTTTCTCCACGACGATCTGCCAGCGGTCCAGGTACTCCTCCACCCGCCCCAGTACCTTGACCACCTGCCCTATCTCCAGGCGGCGCTCCACCTCCGGCGCGTCCTCCCAGACGCGCGCCAGCATCTCCCCTGTCCGGTCGGAGAGGATAAGGGTGAGAAATTCGCCCCGGGTGCGGTCCCGGAAGGGCTCCAGTTGCTTGCGACGCAGAAGGAAGAAACCGAGCACCCGGGCGCCGGGGCGCAGGTCACGGATGAACTGTCTCTTCATGGGACGGCCCTCCTTCCGACGGGGCGGCCTTCCGGCGCGAGCGGAGGCGAATCTGACGGTAGCGGGCCCGCAGTTGGGCCGGAGTGAGCCGTTTGCCGGTCTCAAAATACACCGTGGCGACTTCTCCAATGGCCCACGTGCCCAGCCCGGTCACCACTCCGGCGATGACCCAGCCGGGGCCGGGCAGAATTTTGGCCAGTTGTCCGGCCAGGAAGCGCAGCCCCACGCCCCCGGCGATAGTGGTCAGGAGTTCCTTCGCGTGGCGGACGGAGAGGGGTTCACCGTAGATGGCGGCGATGCGCAGGACCATCCGCACCTGTCCGGCCAGCAGGAAGGGGACATCCAGCCCAGGCACCGGCTCGGCGGCGATGATACCGTTGAGGGTAGCCGCGCTGCGGATGATCCGTTCAGCCAGTTGCCGCCGGTAGGCCGGCAGGGCCCGCCCCAGCGCTACGGCGATCCAGGGGTGGGCCTCCACAATGGCCGGGATGAGCCGATCCGCCACCCCGGCCCCGCTGCGGGCGCAGACCGGGATGAGCGCGACCCCCAGTTTGCGTCGGGCGTCCTCCAGGACGGCGGGGAGTTCCCGCCGTACCAGGTCTATCTTGTTGAGCGCCACAATCACCGGCAGGCCCATCGCCAGTAACGAGTGGTAGACCTCGTAATCGGCCTGGCGGATGCCGGCGGCGGCGTCCAGGAGGAGGACGACCACATCGGCCTCTTCGGCGGCCCGGCGGGCGATCTCTGCCCGGTCCATCCCGCCCACTTCGCCGAGGCCGGGGGTGTCTACCAGGACAAAGGGGCCGAACCGTTCTTCCCGCACCGTCCGGGTGGTGCCGGGGACGGCGGTGACGGGGGAGACCCGGCGGCCCATCATCTGGTTGAAGAGGGTGGACTTGCCGGAGTTGACCGGCCCGACGATGGCCAGCCGGGTGGCGGCCTCCCGCTGAACGGCGAGGGAAAGTTCATCCCAATCCAGGGCCTGGAGCAGGCCCCGCAGGTCGGCGAGACGGGCGGGAAGTTTCATGGCGCCGGAGGCTCAATATCCGGCCTGCTTATCCACTACGTTGAGCAACGGCTCGCCCGCCACGTAGCGGCGCAGGTTCTCCAGGAAGAGGTCTATCTCCCGTTCCTCTATGTGAGGGGAACTCCAGGAGTTGTGGGGGGTGATGATGACGTTGGGCAAATCCCAGAGGGGGCTATCCGGTGGGAGCGGCTCTTGGGCGAAGACGTCCAGGCAGGCTCCGCCGATCCGCCCCTCCCGCAGGGCTTCCATCAGGGCCTCCTCGTCCACTATCGCTCCACGGGAGATATTGATAAGCCAGGCATCGGGCTTCATCGCGGCCAGTTCGGCCCGCCCGATCATCCCGCGCGTCTCGGCAGTCAGCGGCACAGCGATAACGACGAAGGCGGAGCGGGCTATCAGGTCGTGCAGACGGTCCGGGGGCATCACCTCATCGGCGATGTCGCTGGGGGCGGGGCGGCGCCGGAGGCCCAGAACGCGCATGCCGAACGCACGACAGAGCCGGGCCACCTCTGTGCCGATGTCTCCCAGACCGATGACGCCCACTGTCAGGCCGCGCAGTTCCCGCAGGGGGAGTTTCTCCCAGCGGTGCTCCCGCTGCCGGGCCCAGAACTCCGGGAGCCGTTTGACCACCGCCAGGATGTAGGCCATCACTGTCTCCGCGATGGGGATGTTGAAGACGCCGCTGGCATTGGTCAGAATGGCATCTGAGTCCCGCAGTTCGGGGAAGAGGAGATGGTCCACTCCGGCACTGATGGTGTGGATCCACCGCAGGCCGGGGATGCGGGTCAGGAGGCGCCGGGTCGCCTCCGGACTCAGTCCCCAGCGGAGGAAAAGCACGTCCGCCTCTTCCAGACTTCCGGTGCTCTCCCCGTCCGGGCCGACGGGGATGATTTCACAATCCGGCGCGATCCGGCAGACGGGCTCCCGCAACTGCTCTACCAGGTGGCCAGGAAGGAGAAGTTTCATAGCCGCAAACCCCCAGGGCAGTGGGCGGTACAGGACTTGAACCTGTGGCCTCCTCCTTGTAAGGGAGGCGCTCTGACCGACTGAGCTAACCGCCCGGTATAAAAATCATAACACGTTTTTGGGGGAAGTCAATCTGCCCAAGTACGAAGCATCACTTCTCTTTCCGCTTGTGCGGGCGGAAAACCAGCCGCAACGGTACGCCGACGAACGGGTAAAACTCCCGGATGCGGTTCTCCAGATACCGCTCGTAGGAGAAATGCACCAGTTCCGGGTCGTTGACGGAGAAGACAAACGTGGGGGGCGCTACCTCGGCCTGAGTGACGTAGTAAATCTTCAGGTGTTTCCCCGCTTTCGTGGGGGGCGCATGTCGGGTTATCGCCTCCCGAATCAGCCGGTTCAGTTCCCCCGTCGGGATGCGGTAGTGGCGCGCCGCGTGCACCTCCAGCGCCTGCGGGATCACCCGCTCCACCCCCTGCCCCGTCAGCGCGGAGATAAAAAGGACGGGCACATAGTCTAGAAACTTCAGCGCCTCCCGTACGTGGGCTGTGTACTCCCGCGGCGTCCCCCGCCCTTTGGGCACCGCATCCCATTTGTTGACCAGGACCAGCACGCCGCACCTCTCCTCCAGGATGAACTGGGCCACATGGGCATCCTGCGCCGTTACCCCCTCGGTGGCATCCAGGAGGAGCAGAGCGACGTCGGCGCGCTGGATGGCCCGCAGCGCCCGCAGCACGGAGTACTGCTCCACGCCGGGCCGGACCCGCCCGCGCCGCCGGATGCCGGCGGTGTCTATCAGCGTAATCGGCGTTCCCTCCCACTCCAGACGGGTGTCTATCGCATCGCGCGTCGTCCCTGGCACCGGGCTGACGATGGCCCGCTCTTCCCCCAGCAGGCGGTTCAGCAGAGAGGACTTGCCCACATTGGGCCGGCCCACGATGGCCAGTTTGACCGACTCGTCCTCCGGCTCCGCCTCCCACGTCGGGAGCGCCTGGACCACCCGGTCTAAGAGGTCCGCCACGCCGTAGCCGTGCAGGGCGGAGATAGGGTGGATTTCCTCCAGACCCAGTTCATAGAACTCTACCGCTGCCTCCCGCACCCGGGGGCTTTCGGCCTTGTTGGCGGCCAGGAAGACCGGTTTCTGGGATCGGCGGAGGATGTCGGCGACCTCCCGGTCGGCGGGCGTGGGGCCGGTTGTGGCGTCGGTCAGGAAGATGATGACGTCGGCCTCGGCGATGGCCTGCTCCGCCTGCGCGCGGATGAGCGGGATGAAGGGGACCGAGTCCTCCGCCAGCGGCTGAGCGGGGGCAGGTCGCTGCCCCTCCACCACCCGCTCCGGCCAGACCTCTATCCCCCCCGTATCTACTACCGTGAAGAGCACCCCGTTCCACTCCGCCGTGGCGTGGAGACGGTCGCGCGTCGTCCCCGGGCGGTCGTCCACCACCGCCAGTTTCCGCCCGGCGATGCGGTTGAACAGAGTGGACTTGCCCACATTGGGTCGTCCGACCAGGGCCACCATTGGTCTGGGCATTTTTCACCTCAAAAGCAGGCCTGTAGCGCAGGCTGTTAGCCTGCGGGCGCTACCTTCCCGGCGTCGGCGTGACCGGCGGAGAGATTTCCACCTGCACAGTGGCCGGCAGGACGGCACCCACCACCACCCCCGGCGGCGTAACCACCACCTGCGGCTCCAGCGAGTACCGTCCGGCGTTCAGGCCGAAGAGGTCCACCAGCACCCGCACATCCTCTGGCCGCAGTTCTTCCAGCACGGGCAGCGGCCCGTTCAGGATGACCTCCACCTCCTCCGGAGCGACCGTCGCCGTCAGGTTCGGCGCCAGCCCCTGAATCTCCACCGGTCGGCGGACGGTCATGCTTCCCTCTATCGGGACAACGGTGACCCGCACGGTGACCACCGGCTCCTTCATCAGGAGCGAAACCCCCTCCGGCGCGACCAGCGGCAGTCGGACCTCCAGGCTTTCTTTGGTGTTCTCCAGGTCCAGCGGCGCCGTCTCCAGGTAGCCGGGAATCTTGGAGATGACCTCCGGCGCGCCGTAGACGGTCACGACGGGGGGGTCTACGGTAATGCCGGAAATCCGGTAGCCGGAGGCGACCTGGCCGGTCAACCGGGCGGTCACCGCCAGGTCCCGGAAGCCGCTCAGTTGCTCTACCGCCACATGAACGATGATGCGCGAGGGCCTCAGAGTGAGGTAGGGCACCTCTTTACCCTGAGCATCGTACGGTTTGAGGTCCAACTCCCCGTCTATGTCGGCCCGGCGGCCCTCTACGGAGACGATGGCCTGAGCCTCTACCACCTGGGCGACCAGCGACGCCGGCCCACTGACGGTAACGGTCAGCACGCCGCTCTCCGGCGGACGGGCAATATAGCCCAGGGGCGTATTTCCTTCCAGGCGGACCCGGACCGGCACCTCGGCTTGAGCGATCGTTTCCAGGCGCACCAGTAATGTAGAGGGCTCCACCCGGCGCACTTGTACCGGCCTCAGGCTCACCTGAACCTGGACGGGGAGAGAATGGGTGCCGGGCTTCAGTCCCCCCAGGTTGACGGATGCCCGGATGTCCTCGGGCCGCAGCGCCTTCCAGACCGACTGGGGCGCCCGCAGGACAACAGAGACGCGTGCATCGGTCTGGCCGTAGGCGATCATCCCCTCCGGCGTATTGGTGAGCGAGACCGGGATAGCCGACGGAAAGGCCTGCTCCAGCGTGGGATTCTCCTGCTCCACGGCCGTCGCCCAGATGAGGGTGGAGATGACCAGGGAGAGGAGAATCAGCCCCAGATTGCTCCACAACCAGCGCAATGCTTTCCTCATCAACGGATGCAGATGGATTTCACTGCACTTTTGAGTCTTTCTTCCAGAACCGGCGCGGTTCCAGGACGTTCTGGTAGAGCGCCCGCAGAACCCGCTCCAGGCGGTCCGGGTCCAGGTCACGGATGATCCGGCCGTTGTGGGCCAGGGAGATACTCCCGCGCTCTTCGGAGACGACGACGGCGATGGCATCCGTCTCCTCGGTGACGCCCAGCGCGGCCCGATGGCGCAACCCCAGCCGCCGGTCTTCCAGGAAGGCCGTGGAGAGGGGCAGGACGCAGGCGGCGGCGATCACCCGTCCGTCCCGCAGGATGACCGCGCCGTCGTGCAGGGCTACGTGAGGGTCAAAGAGGGCGATCAGCAGTTCCGGCGAGGTCCTGGCGTCCAGCATAACCCCCGTCTCCACGTACTCCTGGAGTCCGGTTTCCCGCTCCAGGACAATGAGGGCGCCGATGCGACGGCGGGCCAGAACCCGGCAGGCTTCAACGACGGCGCTGAGGGAGCGGGAAAGGGCGGCTCGCTGGCCCGCGCTGCGGGCGAAGAGTTGGCCTGCTCGTCCCAGCCGCTCCAGCGCCCGCCGCAGTTCCGGCTGGAAGATGACCGGGACGGCGACCAGCAGGGCCGGCAGGGCTCGCTCCACCAGCCAGCCGAAGGCCCGCAGCCGGAAGACGGTGCTCAGCAGGGCCAGCAGGATGATGAGCAGGATAATCCCGCGCAGCAGTGAAACCGCCCGCGTCCCCCGAACCAGGTAGAGGATGCCGAAGAAGATGGCGGCGACCAGGGCGATGTCCACCAGGTCCACCCACCGGATGCGCTGAAGGGTCCACAACAGGTCTAACATAGCGCAGGGAGCAAGGTTCTACCGTGCCCGAAGTACCAGCGGTAGGTAGGCTTTATATGGCAATTGCCGGAAAAGAAAAGTAAGGGAAGCGTGATGCTCAGAACCGCCCGACCTTTGATGAAAAGAGCCGCAGCCAGGCGCGGGTGAGGGCTCTCAGGCCGCTCCACTAAACGTACTCGTACACGAGCACCTGAATCCTCCGCTTCTGCCCAATATTCGGACTATGAACCTGAGGCAGAGAATAGGGTGGGCTGTTCCGAGCGGACGTAAGGAATCCGCAGGTGCTCGTAGGCCCGGGCGGTGGCCATCCGGCCGCGCGGCGTCCGCTCCAGAAAGCCCAATTGCAGCAGATACGGCTCCACTACGTCCATCACCGTGTCCGGTTCCTCGCTGACGGCGGCGGCGATGGTCTCCAGCCCCACCGGCCCGCCGCCGAATTTCTCTATGATGGTCCGCAACACCCGCCGGTCCAGGTCATCCAGTCCCAGTTCGTCTACCTCCAGCAACTCCAGTGCCTCCCGGGCCACCGGGCCAGTGATGCGGCCATCGGAGCGGACCTGGGCATAATCCCGCACCCGCTTGAGCAACCGCAGGGCGACGCGCGGGGTCCCCCGGCCGCGCCGGGCGATCTCCGATACCCCCTCCTCGTCCACATCCAGGTCCAGCACCCGTGCGGCCCGCCGGACGATGGCCTCCAGCGCTGCCGTGTCGTAGAAATCCACCCGGAAGGTGGCCCCGAAGCGGGCGCGCAGCGGCGCCGTCAACAGGGCCAGCCGGGTCGTCGCGCCAACGATAGTGAAGCGGGGCAATTGCAGGCGGATGGAGCGGGCCGCCGGCCCCTTCCCCACCACCAGGTCCAGCACGAAGTCTTCCATCGCCGGGTAGAGAATCTCCTCCACCGCTCGCCCCAGGCGATGGACTTCGTCTATGAAGAGGACCTCTTTCTCCCGCAGGTTGCTCAGGATGGCCGCCAGGTCGCCGGCCCGCTCAATGGCCGGCCCGGCGGTGACGCGGATGGGCACCCCCATCTCGTTGGCGACGATGTGGGCCAGCGTCGTCTTGCCCAGACCCGGCGGGCCGTAGAAGAGGACATGGTCTAGCGCCTCCCCCCGTTGACGGGCGGCCTCAATCAGGATGCGCAGGTTCTCCCGCAGCCGATCCTGCCCGATCAGGTCGTCCAGCCGCTGGGGGCGCAGGGCCTGATCCAGTTGCCGTTCATCCGGCCGGACGCGCGGTGAAATGATGCGGTTCTCCATACCGCCCGGTATTATACCCCAACCCGCCTGCAGGCAAAAGTAGGGGCGACGGACGCGTCGCCCCTACGGCCACCACACCCCCGGAATGGGCTCCCCACAATCGGGACAGGTTCCGTCCCGCAGGCGGTACGCCGTCACGTGGAAGCCCTCGCGGGCAATCAGCAGAGCCCCGCAGCGGGGGCAGTAGGTGTGACTCCCCGGATGCCCCCACACGTTCCCCACGTAGACGAAGCGCATACCCTCCTTCAGCGCGACCTCCCGGGCCCGTTCCAGCGTCTCCACCGGTGTCGGGGGCAGGTTGGTCAATTTGTACTGGGGGGTGAAACGGGTGAAATGAAGGGGAATATCCGGACTGATCTCCCGCGCCAGCCAGCGGGCCAGCGCCCGCAGTTGGTCCAGACGGTCGTTCAGCGTGGGCACCACCAGGTTGACAATCTCCAGATGGATGCCGCTCTCGTAGATGACCCGGATGGCCTCCAGGACAGGGCGCAGTTCCGCGCCGCAGATTTCCCGGTAGAAGGGCTCGTCGTACCCTTTCAGGTCAATCTTAATGGCGTCCACGGCGGCGCAGAGGGCCCGCAGCGGTTCAGGGTTGATGAATCCGGCAGAGATGACGACGTTCTTCAGCCCTGCCGCCCGTCCCTGCCGGGCCGTCTCCAGCATGTACTCGTAGAAGACGGTCGGCTCGGTGTAAGTATAGGCGATAACCGGCGACCCGGTCTCCTGCGCATAGCGGACGACCGCCTCCGGCGGCAAGTCCACATTCTCCGTCTCCTCCGGGGGGAACTGGGAGATGGTCCAGTTCTGGCAGTAGAGACAGCGGAGGTTGCAGCCCGCCGTCGCCAGGGAGAAAGCCCTGGCGGTGGGCAGGAAATGGTAGAAGGGCTTCTTTTCAATGGGGTCCACGTGGACGGCGCAGGGGTTGCCGAAGACGACGGAGAAGAGCCGCCCGCCCCGGTTCTCCCGCACCCGGCATCGTCCTCGTTGCCCCTCGGCGATGAGACAGCCGTGGGGGCAGAGATTACAGCGGACGTAGGTGCCGGTGTGGGGGATGTGGCAGTAACTGACGGGGAGGGGAGGTTCGGTTTCACTGTGACAGGCGGAACAGCGGAGGGTGCCCTCTTCCATTGTGGGGGTGGCGTAGAGGGCCTCCACCGACCAGGGAGTTGGCGGGGTCGGGGTTGGCGGAGGGGTTCCCTCCGGTTCCTGCTCCCACCAGCGTCCGCTCACCCCGGCGGCAATCCCCAGTCCGACGCCGCCTATGACGGCCAGTTTGCCCAGAAATTGACGACGTGTTAACCCGCTCATGGCGACAGACTCCAAATAACAGACCACAGACGACGGACAACAGACGACAGATGGCGGAGGTTTATCGCGAGTAACTATTCAGCGCTGACGGAAAGGCCGCCTCCCTGGGCCTGCGGCCTCCGGACGGCCTGCGCCGCCCTTTCCGGATGGACGACAGATGACAGATCACCGACCACCGTCGTCTATGGTCTGTGGTCTGCGGCGGGGAGGCCGATTTTCCATCGGCGCCAGGAGGGCGATCTCCATCGGGCTGAATAGTTACTATCGCGATTTATCTTGCGCTTGCGCCTGCGCTGGCACTTGCACGCAGATACGCCACCACCTCCTCGTACTGCTCCGGAGAGATGCGCCCGGCGTCCCGCAGGACCGCCAGCATACGGCTCAGGGGGAGGACGGCGTGGAGCCGCAGGCCGTGACGGGCCAGGTCCTCCGCCCCGCCCTGCTCCCGGTCTATCAGCACCAGCACGTCCCGCACTACCAGGCCCGCCTCCCGCAGGGGGGAGACGGCCTCCAGTTTGCTATCCCCCCGGGTGATGAGGTCGTCTACCAGCAGGGCCGTCTCGCCGGGGGCGAAGGTCCCCTCAATCGCCCGCCGGGTGCCGTGCTCCTTGACTTCCCGACGGGGGTAGATGAGGGGCCGGTCCATCTCCAGCGCCAGCGCGGTGCCGATGGGAATCCCCGCGTAGGGGACGGCGGCGATGCGGTCAAAGGGGAGATGGCGGGCGATTCCCGCCATGGCCCGGGCCACGTCGCCCAGGAGGGCCGGATGGCTGGCCAGAAGGCGCAGGTCAATGTAGATGGGGGAGGTCAGGCCCGATTTGAGGGTGAAGGTGCCGAACTGAACGCATCCGGCATCAAAGAGGGCCAGCGCCAGGCGGGTCGTTTCCTCCTGGGGCGGCGATGGCGGAACTGCAGCGGCTGCCCCCCGCAGTAACTCCACCCAGCCCAGGGCCGCCGCGCGGGCGGCGTCGGCGAAATCGGGGCCGCTGGAAGCATAGAGGACGGCGCGGGAGACGTTGACCACCGGGCCAACGGCTCCCGCCGGGCCGTAGCGGGCCGCCGCCTCCAGGTCGCCGCCCTGCGCGCCCAGGCCGGGGATGAGGAAGGGGAGGTCGGGGACGGCGGCCCGCAGACGGGCCAGTTCCTCCGGGTACGTGGCGCCCACCACCAGGCCACAGGCGCCGGGGTAGGCTACATTCCACTCCCGCGCCAGCCGGGCCACTGCCAGGTAGAGCGGCTCCCCGCCCGCTGTCCGGTCCTGCAGGTCCGGCGCGGAGGGGTTGGACGTCCGGGCCAGCAGGAAGACCCCCCGGTCCGCCCGCTCCAGGAAGGGTCGGACGCTATCCAGGCCCAGGTAGGGGTTGAGGGTGACCGCGTCGGCGCGCAGGACGTCAAAGGCGAAGCGGGCGTAGGCGGCGGCGGTGTGGCCGACGTCCCCGAACTTGCCGTCCAGGATGACCGGGACATCCTCCGGAACGGCCTCCAGGACAACCTGCAGGGCTCGCAGGCCCGCCGCCCCGTGGGCCAGCCAGAAGGCCAGGTTGGGCTTGTAGGCGCAGGCCAGGTCGGCGGTGGCCTCCACAATGGCCCGCCCGAAATGGGCCAGCGGGTCATCGGCCCGCCGGACCGGCTCCGGCAACTGCTCCAGCACGGGGTCCAGGCCCACGCAAAGCCAGGACCGGCGGCGCTCCTGCGCGGAGCGCAGGCGGTGGAGAAACGGTTTCTCGCTCATTTCGTACTTCGGTTGCGTGCTCCGTCCTACACGTATGTCAGATTAGGGTCATCCCGGATGTGAGCCGGTTGCTGGCCCAGGTAGGGGAGAGGCGGCAGACCGTGCCAGGAACGCAGGAGGTGATAGGTGGGAGAAGTCAGCAGACGGCAGGCATCCACCGCCTCTCGCCAATGGGGACGGCGGATTTC
>JASFBC010000105.1:0-1083 GCA_036172315.1 Anaerolineae bacterium
TTGCTAATACCAATTGCCCTTATATCACTCATCGTGTATAATCATCGCCAACACTTATGGAGGTTTGGCGATGCATAAACGACAATTGAACATCAAGTGGCAGGAGGATGAAACGACATTGTACCGGCTTTACCGCACCGAGCCGGAGGCTGAATTGCGCTCTCGCTGGCAAGTGTGGTTGTTGCACCAAGGTCGTTCGATCAAAGAGACCGCGCAGGTGGTGGGTGTCCATCACCGAACGGTGCGGGAGTGGTTGAGATGGTATCGCGAGGGCGGAATCGCTGCCATCCGCGAGCATCGGCAGGGCAATCGCCAGGGTCGCAAACCCTTTCTGACCGCAGAGCAGTGCGCCCAATGGGTAGAGCAGACTGCCCAGGGCACGATCACGACTATTGGGGAAGGACAGTCCTGGGTCAAGGAACACTTCGGCGTGAACTACACCTACTGGGGGATGCGGTCGTTGTTTCGCCGGCTGAAGATCAAGAAGAAAGTTCCGCGCCCACCGGCAGCAAAAGCGTCCCTGGAAGCCCAGGAGAGGTGGAAAAAAGGGGGCTAACTGCCACGCTGACGAAGGCCGGCGTAACTCAGGAGAGCAAGCGGGTATGGGCCGACGAGATGCGGCTCGGCTTGCATGGTCAGGTTCGCCGTGTCTGGGCGCCACGCGGGGTGAAGGTCCGACAGCACGTTCAGATTGTGCGCGTCTGGTGCTACCTGGCTCTGGCTGTAAATCCTTGGACAGGGGCGCTGTCGTGGTGCTGGATGGCCAACATGAAGGGGGCGACAATTGCCGGCGCTCTACAGTACTGGCGCGAGCAGGGCATGGACGCTGTCGTATGGGACGGTGCGCGTGGTCATAGTGGTCCTGAGGTCCGCCAGGTAGGGATGGTGTTGAGAGAGCAACCGCCGTATGCACCGGAGTTGAACCCCGTCGAGCGCATCTTCGAGGAACTACGGCGGGTGATTGAGGGGCGAACGTATAACAACCTGGACGAGAAAACGGCCCTCGTCGAGCAGGAGTTACGGAAACTGGCCGCCCATCCCGAGCGAGTGAAACGCTTGACCAACTGGCACCGGATACGTGAC
>JASFBC010000106.1:0-7707 GCA_036172315.1 Anaerolineae bacterium
GTTGGGCGGCGTAACACCGCGAAGATTGAGGCTCTATGGTCACTTTGTTGGAGGTGAAACATGAGATGGCCAAGGATTGCGGTTAATCTACTGGGGGGAGTAATGCTGCTGTTTGCTGTTGTGGCTTGTAAGTCCCAGATCGAAGAGTTGCCATTTGAAACTCTCGCACAAAGAGACGTTATAAATTACCGGGAAGAGAATCCTGCCCTATTCGTCATCACGAGCGACGATGAGATTGAGACTCTAGTCTCAAACGTGCTGGCTGAAGACCCTGCTCTAGTTGATCAACTCCGCCAACTGGATTATGACCGCTTTTTCGCTATCCTGGTCTTGCAGGGACAGAAAGGATCAACTGGCTACGCGGTTACCATCAAACAAATCATCCGACAGGGGAGCCGGACAATGATTAAAGCAGAGTTTGTTGAGCCATCACCAGGCGCATTTATAAAGCCCGCTTTTACCTCACCCTATCACCTTGTGGCAGTTTCCAAAGAGAGGCAGTGGGGGCAGGAAGTAACGTTCGTCCTCGTAGTCAATGGCGAAACGGTTATGGAAACGACACATTTCATCCCTTAGATGTCATTGGGAGGAAAGCACAATGAACAAACAAATACTCATCAATGTTCTGCTCGTTTTATCCGCCTTGGCTCTGAGCCTCTTGGTATTCCCAGCTACACCAGCTTCTAACACGTTTTATTCGCCTTACCCGCCGCCGGGCACGGCCTCTCCCACCTTGCCCCCGTATCCGCCGCCTCAGACACCTGTATCACCGCTGTCCACCCCTTCACCCCTCCCCTCGCCAACTTCTACACCCGCCGCTACACCCGGTCCATCTGCGGAAGCGCACAAAGCCCTGGCTTTCATTGCTCAACGGGAAGGAGTTCCTGTAGAGCGGCTGGTCGTTGTGAACGAGTTTCGGCGCGAGGCTGCCCTTTTAGGGCGGACATTTCAAGCGGTGACGGTGCTCGATCTGGAAAGCGGCCACTTCTATCAGGTGTTGGTTGATTTGAACAGTGGACAGGTAGAAGAGCGCGCAGCGGTTGAGGAAGCTGAAGCACAGCGTTATCGTGCCGAGTATGGCAAGTTGCAACCTGCGCTCTATGAGCGGTTGCAGACCATGAGGGACGAAGAGATGGTTAGGGTGACCATCTGGGTCGTTGCGCCAGCGGGACAAAGCCTAGCGGAACAGCAAGCAGCCATCTTTGCGGAATTGGCCGCTAGGTATCCTGAGGCGCAGGCAGCCATAGAACGGGGCGGCAAGCCGATGGACGTGGATGATCCGGCTCTGGCGGAACGTATTTACCAAGAGTATGTGCAGAGGCTCAATGCCGAAACGGTTGCCAGGATTCGGCCCCTGGTCGAAGCTTTGGAAGCGCAAGGGTTTGCTGTTGAAACTTCCCCGGGCCTGCCTGCTGTGACGGCTACGCTGCCCAAGAGGATTATTCAAATGCTGGTTGAACGAGAGGATGTGGGCGCGATCTACCTCTCGGAAGGCGGGGAACGTCGCTTGCTTCTGAATTCCGCTGTCCAGACCAACTTGGCCCCTATGGTATGGACAAGAGGCTACGATGGCACAGGTGTAGGCATTGCCATTCTCGCAGATGACAATGTGGACTTCACATCCAACTCGGTTGAGTGCCCTGCAGGTACTAACAATTGCTTTCAACATCCTGGCGCCACCCGTTGAGCAATGAATAATGAATGGTGAAGGTAACCACGCATCCTTAGTGGCCAGCGCTGCTGCAAGCAATCACCCCATCTATCGGGGTATGGCACCAGGGGCAACCGTTATGAGCGCTGGCATCCAAGGGCCGGCTCGCCAGGATGACATTGACGCTCTAGTTTGGGCCTTCGATCAAGGCGCAGAGGTGGTCAATGCCAGTTACGGCTGGTGCCCTGGCTCTACTCAGATAGACGACATAGACCGGGCTTTTGATCACTATGCTCGCGCTAGATTCCGGTTATTAGCGGTCGCGGCGGGGAACAATATACCTGCTTGTCCATTCGACTATGTGGATTCTCCTGTCAAGGGATGGAATGTGCTCTCTGTGGGTGCTTATGACGATCACAAGGAAGACACCCTTCTGGATTGGCTGCGCGACGCCGCTGAGCACGCCGAAGCGATGGAAGAGCCGTTGCTGGCCCGCTATCGGATCCAGCGCGGTCAACTGAACAACCTATGGGCCTACGTGGGCCACCAGGGTGAAAAAAAGGCGACCCAGAGACCGCCGAAAGTGGGCCATGCTGGCGCGCTACCCTGATCGATAGGGACACCCGCCTGCGCATGGCCCGTGGCGTAGCCCCAACGGAGACGGAAGCCCGTCAGCCGGTCTTGGAAACGCGGAAACGCCGGGGGCATCCGGAGGCGCCACCGCCGCTGGTCTCGGAGGGTTGGGGGGCATCGCTGAGGCGATGGGGGAGGTGTACGGGGTTGTGCCGAAGGACCCAGGCGTCGGACGACCCCCGACCCGGAAACCGCCTCAGACAGGCTGGCAGTACCTGCCAGTGGTCAAGCCACGCCAGAACGGACGGGTCGTAGGAACCACACGGCGCGTTGTCTTTGGCAACGAGGAAGAGGTCTTGGAACGGCTGGGCAGGAGCACGGCCTACGTGGAACGTACCCATCTCACGATGCGGCTCTTCAATGGTCGCCTGGTGCGCAAGACGCGGGCTTTTTCCAAGCAGTTGGAGATGGATCCGGCCTTGGCCGCTTGGGAAGACCGGGTGTACAACCTGGCCCGACCGCTCAAAACGCTGCGTTTGGAGGTTGATGCCCCCTGGCGCCTCGTCAGGTTGAGGTGCCAGGCACCTGGAAGGTGCCTGGCACCTTGTTTTACTTATGGCTGATACCGGCGCAGCACCAATGGTAGACGGACGCGCGCTGCTGGCCTGATCATCAGCAGGTCGTCCGGCAATTGCGGGTGCATCCTGTAGTTGCGTACGCGGATGCGCGACCCGCTGCTGTCCTCGGAAGCCATCCCGGCCACGCTGACGTAGTCCAGAAGACCGACTCCTCCCCAATCCCCGTTGTAACCATCCAGGAAGGCGCGCACCGCGCCGCTGCCGTCGTCCACCCAGATGGCGTCGCTCCCACTGCGGGCTGTGACCGTGCCGGTGACCACCACCAGCCGGCCTTCATTCTGCTCCAGCGCGGCCTCGTGCGTGCTCAATGGCAGAGGGACGTCGCCCGTGATGCTCAGCGACGGGCTGAGCACACAGGTGGACGTGAGCACCTGCACCTGCTCGCTCTCGAAGAACTGGATCTCCGTGTCTCCCTGGTAGACATCCACCGTCCCCACCACACGCACGCAGTCTCCCCGGCTGGGCATCTCCTCCACTGCGCCAGAGGCTGTCCCGGCTGGCGCGAAGACGGTGATCCCGCCGGTGTCGTCTTGGATGTACAGCACGTCGAAGAACTCGCCGTAAGCGGCGGTGACGAAGCCCTCGGTCCAGACCAGGCGATCCAGATTGACCGGCAAGTCATCTTGCTCAGGGTCCTCGCGCACCTGGGCGATGGTCTGGCGCTGCAGCGGCTCGCCCAGCAGCCACATCACGACTTCCAGGTTGAACAGTTCGTTCTGCTTGCCATCGCCGGCGACGTAGGCAAAGACGTTGAAGGGATCGTTCGAGTCGCCGTAGAAGAAAAGGCGGCCTGCCGGGCCGGGGATGTCATATCCGGCAGCGCCGGGCAGCACCTCCGTCGCGCCGTAGATGTAGGCATCCCCGTCCCCGTCCGCGTCGGTGTTGTGAGTGCGGTTGGGCACATTGCTGTAGTGCCCGCCACTGGATACTCCTGGGTCCAGGTCGCCGATGACGAACAGGAAGCCGTTCGCCCCCAGATCTTCCTGAGTCAGCGCCTGATGGTTCCGGTCCACCAGCGAGGCGACCGACCAGGACTGGATGTTCAGCACGTTCATACCCACGCCGGTGGTCTGGCTGACCGGGAAGACGTGCCAGACGACCCCCCACTGGTAACCGTTGTTGTTATTGCCATCCAGCGCCTCGTCGTCGTTGAAACGGACAGGGATGGTATAGCCTGTGCGGGCCTCGATGGCTGCCACCAGGTTGTTCATGCGGTCGGAGAGGTCGTAAGCCCACCAGACCTTGCCGGTGTAGTCAGACATGCTGTTGAGCCAGAGATTGCCGCCGGCGGCGACAAAATCGGCGATGGCGTTCGTCTCGGTGACGGTGAGCGGCTCGGGGCCGAAGGCGTTGAGCACGAGCAGCCGCACGGTCTCGGTGTTCAGGTCGGAGGGGGTGATCTCGTCCAGGTTGAACAGCACATTGTAGCCGTGGAGGCTCAGGTCATCCACGAAGTGGTTGGCGTCACGTGGGCCTGAGCCGATGTTGTTGTGGCCGTGGTCAACGAGGACGAGCGGCACATGCACGTCGGTGACGTTCATCTGCAGGACGCGGAAGTTATCTTCCGGGTTGTCGGTGACGGGCGCGCCGGCGAGGGTGGCGGTGACGACCAGTGGGCCGGTGATCACCGGCTGCCAGGCGACATTCGCGTAGCCGTCATCGCAGGGGCCGGTGGCGCACGGCCCGATGGTCAGCGGCACCTGGCCGATCACCGCTCCGTTGGCGGAGAAGGTGATCGTCAGCGTCTGCGTCTCTGCGCCGCGGTTGGTCACCCGCGCGGTGAACAGGCTGGGGTTGTAGACGGTGGGGATGGTGGGCTGCACGCTCAGGTCGGTGATGCTGACATCGGCGTCGCCCATCGTCCACACCGGCGATGAGACGATGCGATCGCCGTCGGCCTGGGTGACGCGCACGAAGTAGTAATGCACACCAGGGCTGATATTGAGCGAGAAGTTCCAGATGAAACTGCCGGCGGCGGGGTGGGTCGAGGAGACCACACGCCCACCGTCGGTGTAAAGTTCGACCAGTGTCGTGGGGTCGGTGACTGTGTCGTTGCCGCGCACCTCGAAGGCGATCTGGCCGGTGTTGGGGATCTCCGACCCCATCCAGTAGCCGTTGGCCTTGAAGAAGAGCGCGAAGTTGGCATCCTCGCTGGCGTAGGTGCGGCGGGAGCGCAGCGCGTCGAGCAGGTCGGCCTTGGTGAGCGCCGGCATGACCACCCCGGTGCGGTGCGGGGTGACGCAGCCCCAGTTGAGGGCGTGGTTGTCAGAGTTGTTGGTCGCCCCCACCCGCCAGCCGTAGTCGAGCGAGCGCACCCACTCCTCCCAGGAGAAGGTGTAGGAAGTGTCCCAGCCGTTGCCGACCTCCTCCAGTTCGGCGGTGTTTTCCACTTCCGGATGGTAGGTCCAGTCGTTGAAGTTGATCCAGCCAGGGTGGTTGAACTGCATCACCGTGCCGTTGGCATCTACCGCCTGGGTGCCGGTGATCGCCAGCCAGTGGTAGAAACCCTCCACTGTCACGCCCTGCTCCAGGTTGGGGGTGTAGTCGCAGTAGGCGCAGCCGGTATCGCTGCGCACGGCGTGGCGGACGGAGTTGTAGACGTTGATGTGCCCTTCCGCTCCCTGGGTGTACTCGAAGCCGCGCAGGCCGACGAAGGTGCCGTCCACTGTGGCGGCGTTCGCCTGTGTCAGTATATCTGCCCATTCGCTGTCCTCGATGGCGTAGGAGTGGTCCGTGATCGCCAGGAAGTCCAGGCCGCAGGCTTTTGCGGAAGCGAAGGCTTGCGCCGGCGTGCCGGAGCCGTCGGAGTAGGACGTGTGGTTGTGGATGTCGCCCAGATAGGCGTACATCGGCGGCTCGGCCTGGGTGGTGAAGGACCAGGTGCGGTCGGCAGCGGCGACGGGGAGGTTGGCCCAGTCGGTGACGCCCGCGGCGATGGTGACGGTGTAGCGGCTGCTGGGCAGGAGCAGCCCCCGCGGGTTGAGCGTGGCGACGGAAAGGGCGGCATCGTAAGTCACACTGTCCCACGGCACCGCGCCGTAGGGCCCGGTCAGGCTGAAGTTGGCTGCTACAACCGTCGTAGGCTTTAGTTCCTCGCTGAAGGTGATGATGATGTTGCCGCCCAGCGGCGCGTTCGTCCCATTAGCCGCCGGGCTGCGCGCGACGACCGTTGGCGACGTGGTGTCCAACGGGCCGGTGGTGAACGACCAGACGTAGTCGGCAGCGAGATGGTTGTTCTTGCGGTCGGCGATGGCGGTGGTCAGTGTGGCGGTGAAGCGGGTGTTGGGGGCCAGCGCGGCGGCGGGGGTGAAGGTCACGGTGCGTGAGGGATCGTCGTAAGTGACGCTGCCGGCGATGCTGCCCGATGGGCCGACAAGGGTGAAGCTGGCCGTGGTGACCGTCGTCGAGCTGATCGGCTCGCTGAAGGTGGCGGCGATGGGCTTGTGCGGGTTGACCCCCGTGGCGCTATTCGGCGGAACGGTACCGGTGACGGTGGGGGGCGTGGTGTCCAGCAGTTGGATGTCATCGGCGGAGGGGATATAGACGCGGTACTGCTGGTAATAGGCGATCAGCGGCCCGCGCACGTACTCGTACCGCTGGTTCACGGCGAAGCCTTCCGGTGGGACGTAACTGTAGTCGGAGCGGTTCGAGATCGCTCCGGTGTTGCCGGTGGCGTCCACAAACAGGGCGTCGTAGGTGCCCACAGCGGTGATGGTGATGTTGCGGTACTCGACGATGACGCTCTCGTACTGTTCGGTCAGCGCGGGGTTGTTGTAGGGAGCCTGCGCCGCGGTGACGACGGTGGGCTGGCAGGTTGTGGGTCCGGCGCCCATCTGCCGTACTCGCGTGGGGTAGGAGTACTCCGTGGTACCCTGGTACTCGGTAATGGAACCCCTGACCTGCGTCAGCGTGCCCAAGGGCGGCTTGGTGCCGGAGGCGCCGACGTAGACGTAGATGCTGCGCCATGGGCCGTTGTCCTCCGAGATGATGTAGCCCCGCTTGAGCACCGCGCAGACGGTGCCGGAGGTGGTGACCACCTGGCTGCTATAGGGTGAAGGGTAGGTGTTGTCGCCGCCGGGGGTGGTGGTGTACTGGATTTCGTAGATCGTGTGCGTGTCGCCGGGGGCGGCGATAGCGTGCCTGACGCCCCAGGCGCCTTCGTTGTGCCTGGAAAGGCCCAGGAACAGCATCCAGATCAACAGGCAGGACAGGACAACGGGAATCCACAAGCGGAAGCGAGATGTTCTCATCACACTCTCCTATCTTTGAGCGAAGGTGTCAAGGTGCCAGGCACCTGGAAGGTGCCTGGCACCTTCTGGCACCTTATCGTTATGGGTACCTCCGTGTTATCAGTGGCAGGTAGTTGGCGTAGACCCGCACAGTGGTCTCCGGCGACTGGCGCGTCAGCAGGCCGCCGTAGCCGTCCGCGATGGCCACCGTGTTGTGGAAGGTGTGCAGGCCTGGCGCGAGATCCTTGAGCGCCAGCACCTGTACCTCGAAGGTCAGGTCCACCCTCGCGCCGGGCCCCACCTGGCCGGTCCAGTGGAGAGTGTGCGTGCCCTCGTCGTAGGTCATCCCGGCGGGCAGCGTCGCGGTGATCACCACAACCTCCGCAGGCAGAGTGTCGGTCAACTGGACGGTGGCGGTGGTGACAGCGGTCCCGCCCGCGTTGACCAGGCTGATGGTGTAGGTGAGGAGGCTGCCAGGCAGCACCTGGCCGGTGGGCGTGACCGTCTTGGAGGAAGCGGAGAGGTCCGGTGAGCGGACGGTGAGCACGCCGGTCTGTCCCAGGTCGAAGGGTGGGGCGCCGTTGATGTCGCCGTAGGTCCAGCCGGCGTTGGGGTT
>JASFBC010000107.1:0-31275 GCA_036172315.1 Anaerolineae bacterium
GTAGCGCAGGCCGCCAGGCCTGCTTTTGCAGGCTAACAGCCTGCGCTACGGGCTAACAGCCTGCGCTTGTAGTGCCCACAAACAGAGGTATAATACCCGCACCGATTCTCGCAGGAGGAGGTCACCGATGGATTTTCTCACCCGCCTGACATCCGGCCTTCCCGTCGTCGCCGATGGGGCGATGGGGACGATGCTCCAGGCCGCCGGACTGCCGCCGGGCAAGACCGGGGAGTTCTGGGTGCTGGAGCGCCCGGACGCCATCGCCGCTGTCCACCGCGCTTACGTGGAGGCCGGCGCCGAACTCATCCTCACCTGTACCTTCGGCGGCACGCGCCCCCGCCTGGAGCGAAGTGGGCTTGCCGACCGGGTCGCCGAGGTCAACCGCCGGGCCGTGGAGATCGCCCGGGAGGCCGCCGCCGGACGAGCCTTCGTCGCCGGAGACATCGGGCCGCTGGGAGAATTGCTGGCCCCACTGGGGAAACGGTCCTACGAGGAGGCGGTAGACCTGTTCGCCGAACAGGCCGCCGCCCTGGCGGAAGCCGGAGCAGACGTTCTCTACATTGAGACGATGTCCGCCCTGGAGGAGGCACGGGCCGCCGTGGAAGGGGCCCGCCGAGCCGCCCCCTATCTTCCCATCACGCTGACTTTCTCCTTTGACACCCACGGGCGGACCAATATGGGCGTCCGTCCGGAGCAGGCCGCTCAAGCGGCCCTGGATTGGGGAGTGACGGCCTTCGGCGCCAACTGCGGCGCCACGCTGGAGATGACCGAAGGGGCATTGGCGAAGATGCGGGCGGTGGCTCCCGATGCTCTCCTCATCGCCAAACCGAACGCGGGCCTGCCGCGAATGGTGGAGGGGAGGCCCGTCTACGACGCGACGCCGGAGATGATGGCCGATTTCGCGGCCCGTGCGGTTGCCCTGGGCGCGCGGATTATCGGCGGATGCTGCGGCTCCACCCCCGCCCACATCCAGGCCATCGCCCAGCGACTGAACGTGCCGGGCACTCCATGAAACCTCTCTCCCCCTACGACCTCTCCTTCCCCGAACTCCAGGCCCTGCTGGAGGGATGGGGCGAGCCACCGTTCCGGGCCCGTCAGGTCTGGGAGTGGCTCTACGTCCACCTGGCGGAAGACTGGGAGCAGATGACCAATCTGCCCCGCGCCCTGCGGCAACGCCTCTCCGCCCACCTCCCCCTGATTTCGCCGCGCGTCCTGGCTACCCAGGTCTCCTCCGACCGCCTGACCCGCAAGGACCTCCTCCAACTGGCCGATGGGGAGACCATAGAGACCGTCCTGATGCGCTACGAGCGGCGGCGCACCGCCTGCATCTCCACCCAGGTGGGTTGTCCTATCGGCTGTCTCTTCTGCGCTACCGGACAGGCGGGCTTCCGCCGCAACCTCTCCGCCGGGGAGATCGTCGCCCAGGCTATCCACTTTGCCCGCATCCTGCGAGCCGAGGGCAACGTCCCCTCCGATCGCCCCCTTTCTAATATTGTGCTGATGGGAATGGGGGAGCCGTTGTTGAACTACCCGGCCACCCTGGAAGCCATTCGCCGTCTGAGTGACCCGCAGGGTTTTCGTCTGAGTCAGCGCCATATCACCCTCTCCACCGTCGGCATCGTGCCGGAGATAGACCGGCTGGCAGGGGAGACATCCCCCGGCGGCGGCCCCCTGCAAATCACCCTGGCTATTTCCCTGCATGCCGCCACCGATGAACTGCGAAGCCGTTTGGTGCCTGCCAACCGCCGCTACGGGCTGGATGCCCTCTTCGCCGCTTGCCGACGGTACGTCGCCCGGACCGGCCGCCGGATCAGTTTTGAGTGGGTGCTGATCGCCGGAGTGAACGATTCCCCCGCCCAGGCCGAGGCCCTCGCCAACTGGCTCCAGGGATTGATCGCCCATGTCAACCTGATCCCCTTGAACCCCACCCCCGCCTACGAGGGGAAACCGCCCTCCCGTCAGGCCATCGCCGCATTCACGGCCGTCCTGGAACGACACGGGATTCCGTTCACCGTCCGCTTGCGGAGGGGTATTGAGATTCAGGCCGGATGCGGGCAACTGAGGGGATGCAGGGCATGAGGAGTGAGAACCAGTGGGACAAACCATCCGCGCGCGGGCGCAACGGGTAGACGGTCTGCGCTCTCTGGTGACGGTGGAGAATCACAGTGTGGTCGTGGACCCGCCTCCGGAGGAGGGGGGAACGGGCACCGGGATGAGCGCACCCCAACTGTTTGCGGCGGCTATGGCCGCCTGTATCGCCGGTTTTATCGCCAACTCATGCCGCCTCCGGAACATCCCGCTGACCCGGCTGGAGGTGGAGTTGACCGCGCCCGTGCAGGGCGGCCCGCGCCGTATTGGAGATATGGAGGCGATCATTCGTATGGAGCCCGAGCCGCCGGAGGAGGTCCGTCAGCAGCTGCTGAAAGTTGCCCAACGGGCCACCCTGCTGAACACACTGGCCTGGCCTCCCCGGGTCACTCTCCGATCGGAATAGCCCCCACCTCCATCGCCGCTCCGCGCGCCAGCCGCTCCCGCACCTCCGGCGTGACCGCCCATCCGACAGCATCCATCGCCATCAGCACCCCGCCGACGACCGGCGGGACCTCCAGCCGGACCAGGCGGGCGCCGGGCGCGACGGCCCGAACGGTCTCGCCCAGCGCCTCCAGCAGGAGGGGGGTAGCGGAGCGGAAAAGGCCTCCCGCCAGCACTAGGTCAAACTCCTCATCCTCCATCCCCAGGCGACGGATGACGGTGACGGCCCCGCCGCCCAGTTCCTGTCCGGCCCGCCGGACAATCTCGCGGGCCGCGACATCGCCCCTTTCAGCCTCTTCCATCAGGGCCTGCACCGCGCCGGCGACCAGGGGGAGGAGATTATAGCGCCAGCGGCTGACCCCCTCTAACAGGTCGGGGACGTCGGCGGCGCCGACCAGGCGGACCAGCCGGTCGGCGAGAGAAGTAGCAGGCCCCCGTCCGGTGTAGGCTCGGGCAACGGCGTGAAGCGCTGCCTGGGCCAGGTCGGGAGCGCTCCCCCAGTCGTCAAAGGGGTAGCCCAGGCCCAGAGTACGGGCCGCCTCCCCCCGCCGATTCCGTCCGGCGGCGGTGGTGCCGGTCCCGGCGACAATCACCACCCCCCAGGGCTCCTGTGCCCCGGCCCGCAGAGCGACGAAGGTATCGTTGACCAGGACCGCCGGCCCGGAGAGGCCCAGCCGGTCCACCAGCGGGCGCAGCCGGGCCTCGTCGGAGGGCCAATCCAGGCCGGCCAGACCGTAGGCGGCGGCAGTGACGTCCTGCGGCGAGGTCCGGGCCGCTGCCAGCGCCTCTTCTACCGCCTGCCGGAGCGCCGCCAGTGCGCCGTCCAGCCCCACTCCCTCCCAGTTCCCCGGCCCCGCCTGTCCGACCCCCAGCACCTCCCCGGATTCGTCCGTGACCAGGGCGTGGGTCTTCGTCCCTCCGGCATCCACTCCCACAAACCGCATCCTTCCCTCCCTAAAACCGCCAGGTTGAAGACTTCAAGCCACCGCCAACAAACCCGCCAGCCCCACCAGGGTGACCACCCCGCAGGTCTGGGGGATGCCCAGGAGAGGAACAAAGAAAGCCCCGCCCAGGAGCGCTCCCAGACATCCTCCGGCCAGGTCGGCCCCGTAGAGGCGGCCGGCGGCCTGGCCCACGTCCCCCCGTTCGGCCCCCAGAGCCAGGGGGAAAACCGCCCCACCCCACCCGCCAGCCAGCAGGGCCAGTACGGGGAAAACGGGCGCCGGAAGAGGCTGTTGCAGGAGAAGCGGGAGGACGGCCGCCCCCAGGGTCAGCGCACCCATCAGGGCCAGAAGTGCCCGACGGGCCGTCGGCGGTTCCCATCGGCGGGAGGAGCCCCACCGGCTCCCCAGCACCATTCCGACCATAAAAGCAGCGACGATCAGGCTGACCTGTGCGTAGAGGGAGCCGTAGCGCACCTGGAAGGCCAGCAGAACCACCACCTCCAGCATCATCTCCGCCAGCCCCGCGCCGCCGACGGCCATCGGGACAGCCCACCGCCGCCGCAGGCGCGCCAGCCCCACCGGAACGGTCAGCGCCAGGGCGACCCCGCCCAGCCGCAGGACGTCCGTCCGTTCAAAGAAGCCGCGCAGGCGCGGGGTGAAACGGGAGAGCCACAGCGCCAGATCGTAGTAATAGCAAATGGGCGTCAGGTCCCGGTTGAGGCGCACCCCCACCGTCCCCTCCAGCGCCTCCCGGACCTGGGCGAAGCGGTCGGTGGTGAAGAGATAGCGGATGTACGCCGCCGTCATCCAGCGGGTGGCGATGCCCCGTTCGGCCAGGCGCTCCCCCCACCGGTCCGGGTCGGCTTCCAGCAGGTCGGCGGACGCCAGGAAGTAAGTCGTATCGCCAGGCAGCGCCAGTATATGCGGGAAGACGGCACGCAGGGTGTGGTAGACGCTCCCATTCCGGCGGGCCAGTTCCGGGCTCCAGTAGTTCTCCGCCGCCGGAAGCCCCAGCGCCAGGACGCCGCCCGGGTTCAGAATGGCCCGGACTTCCCGGAAGAACTCCTCCGTATAAAACCGGTTCAGCGCGCCGGTGGACGGCTCTGGCAGGTCCAGGATGACCACGTCAAAAGTCCGGTGCGCTGTCTGGACAAACCGCCGACCGTCGGCCAGGATGACAGTCACCCGGGGGTCATCCAGTACGGCGGCCTCCTCGGGCGGGAGGTGGAGACGGGCGGCCCGCAGGAGCAGCGGGTCGGGCTCCACGACGGTCACGTGGGCGGCCGGGTGGCGCAGGGCCTCCCGCAGGTTGCCCGCCGCCGCACCGCCGATGAGGAGAACCTCGCGGGGAGCCGGATGGGCCAGAAGCGGCGGATGGACGACCTCCTCCGGCCTCGTTCCCTGCGTCTCAAACATCAGGATACCGTTCTCGTAGAAGATGCGCTGGCTCTCTCTGGCCTGAACGACGATACGCCCGTAGGGGGAATCAGCGGCAAAGGCCAGGTCCGACCACTGCCAGCGGAGAGTGGCGCGGTGGAGAAGGGGAGCCGTTAGCAGGAAGCCGACAGTCAGGAGCAGGAAGCCGATAGTGGGTAGCAGGAAGCCGGTAGCCGGGGGCCGGTGGGCGGCAGTGGTGAGCCGGAGGCCGACGAGGAGGGCGGCGGCCAGGTCGGCGGCCAGAATCAGCGCGGCGGTCTGGAAAGGGTCCAGGCAGCGGATGAAGAGGAAACTGAAGAGGATGCCACCGATAGCGGCTCCGGCGCACTCCCAGAGGTAGGCTTGCCCGGCAGGGTGGCCCGCCTCGGCCAGACGACGGGTCAGGAGCGGGAAGAGGGCCCCCGCCAGCAAGCAGACCGGCGCGACGGCCAGAACCACCGTCCCCACCAGCGGCCCGAACTCCACCAGGGCGCCGGGCGGGACCCGCAGGAGCCCCCGCGCGGCGCGCACCAGGAGCATCTGGACGGTCGGCAGCAGGCCCAAAAGGGCCAGTCCCCCAGCCAGAAGCCGATCTCGCCTTTTATGACTACACGAAACAGGACGGCCCGCCAGCCCCGCACCTACAGCCCCCCAGGCCAGCCAGGCCGCCAGAATCAGGCCCAGGATCAGTTCGTTGCCGTAGAAGACGGCGACCAGTTCCCGCACCAGCAGGACCTGGGCAACGATGGTCGTAAAACCGAGGGCTACAAGAGAAATCCGCATTGGCAAATCCGTACACAGGCCTGGCGGCCTGCTGCAGGCTACGCCGCCACCTTGCCCACCGTCAGCAGATAGAGGGCGGCTTCCTCATCGCCATCCACCCCCAGCAGGTCGTTGACCTGGTCGTCCAGAAAAGCGCCCACCGCACAGGCTCCCAAGCCCAGTCCTGTGGCTGCCAGGTAGATGTTCTGCCCGATGTGGCCGGCCTCCAGCAGGATGTAGCGATAGGCCCGCTCCCGGTAACGCCAGCGGGCGCGCTGAAAAACGGCCGTCAGGATGAAGCAGACCTGGGCCGTTCCCAGCATTTCCTGCCCCACACCGGCAACGACCAGCGACGCCCGCAGGTCACCTGTCCGCACCTGCTCCAGGGCATGGTCGGCGACCGCATAATGATACAGGCCCGGCTCCAGGCCCGCCACATCGTGGACGACGACGTAGGTCTCTATCGGGTACAAAGCACCGGCAGAGGGCGCGGCCCGGAATCCCCACCGGGGCTCTGTGATCCCCTGAGCGGCATAGAGAAGGGCGGAGAGGTCTCCCAGCGAGAGGGGGCCGGAAATATACTTCCGACGAGAACGGCGAGCCCTGATGACGGCCCCCATCTCTGCGCCGGGCAGATGCGGCGCGGGCAGGGGGATGCGGGGCGCCTGAGGGTACGCCTTGACGGCGGGCGGACGCGGGCCCCAATCCAGACGCAGACCCTCGGTTCCAGAGCCCCCGGGCATGCTCCAGCGGTGGTACTGCTGGCCCATATCCCCCTCAGCGGGAGGTCGGAAAGTCGGGAGGATACGCCCCAGGAGAAAGCCCCCCAGTCCGGCCAGGGCCCCGATCAGGAATCCCCGCCGTCCCAGGCCGGGCCGGGTCTGGAGAGCAGGTTTTGCCGCAGGCGCGGCGGCTTCGGTGGGCCGTCGCAGGGTCAGCAGATAATTCCGGATGCGTTTCCCGTTGAGAGCCAGGTGGATAACGGCCAGCGCGACAAAGGCGTAGCCAGCCCAGGGATGCAGAAAGAACTGAGGGAAGCCGAAGAGATGGGCCAGCAGGCCGCTGGCCAGCCCATACCCACCGGTCAGCAACATTCCGGCGATAACCGCATACTCCAGATGCCGTCGCCTCATCGGTCTCCTATCCGGCCCCATACACGGGGATGGCCGCCCCGTCGGAGGCCAGGAAGAGAAAGACATCCGCGATCGCTTCCGGCTTCACCCAGCCCGCCGGGTCGGCTTTGGGCATTGCGGCCCGGTTCTGCGGCGTGTCTATGGTAGAGGGGAGGACACAGTTGACGGTCACCCCTGTCCCCCGCAGTTCCGCTGCCAGGCTTTCCGTCAGGCGGATCAGCGCGCTCTTGGCCGCGCTGTAGGCGGCCATATTCTTGCCGCCCTCCAGCCCCGCCTTCGCCCCCACATAGATGAGCCGCCCGGCCCCCTGGGCCACCATCACCGGCACCACCGGGCGCGTCACCGTCAGCGCGGTGCGGACGTTGAGGTCAAAGAGCGCCTGCCAGGCTTCCAGCGGCATCTCGTGGACCGGCTGACCACCCCGATAGCCCCCACCGTATGCACCAGGACGTCTATCCGCCCCAGGCGCCGCAGGGCCTCCTGCACCCTCTCTTGCGCAGCATCCGCATCCAGCAGGTCCACGGAGGTCGCCAAGTAATGGTCGGAACTCCCCGCCATATCGGGAAAAAGGGCCGGCAGCCGGTCCGGCGCGCGGTCCACCAGGATCAGACGGGCGCCGGCCGCATAGAACGCCCGAGCAACGGCGACACCCAGGTTCCCCGCTGCACCCGTCACCATCACCACGCGGCCCGAGAAATCCTCTATCTCACCCCCTGCAGAATGGGCCTCTCACCTGCCAATTATACCCCGAATCTCCCATTGTTGACAACTCCGGCATTTGGCGCGAAACTGAACAGGAGATGGACGCCGAAGAATTGTTGCTGGTCGCAGCGGACGGGCGGACCCGCGCTCTCCTGCTGGCGGAACTCCAGGAAGCGGGCTACAACGTGGTCGCGCTGCCGTCGCTGGAGGTCGCGCTGGCCGCCCTGGCGACCGGTCGGGTGCAGCCCACCCTGGTCTTGCTGGATGTCCAGGGCGACCCGCGTGCCGACCCGCGTGGCGTCGCCCAGTTGCTGAACCTTCTGGGAGAGGACGTCCCGCTGGTGCTGGTGGTGGGGGCCTACGACGCTCGCGCGCTGGCCCCCCTGCGGGCCCGCGTCGCCGCCTGGCTCCCCCGCCCGCTACGGGTGAAAGACGTCATCGCCGCCGTCCGGCAGATTCTGGGAGACGAGGATAAACACAGATGAACGCGGATCTTCTTGCTGTAGCGCTACTCCCCACCCTACTCCATACTCCCTACTCCCTACTCCATACTCCCTACTCCATACTCCCTACTCCCTACTCCCTAAATCCTACTCCGAGGTGAACTATGGATAACCCACTGGTTCTGCTATGGCGCGGCATTCGGACCGTCGGATTGGGGCCGACCTGGAATGGCGTCGCCCACGCCCTCCGCACCCGCTGGGTAGAGGCGAAGTTCGCCGACCCCGACCGCCCCCTCCGGGGGCTCCCATTGCTGGCCGCCTTCCTGCGCCGCATCCCGGTCTCTCCGGGCGCGTTTCCGCCCCCCGGCCCCGGGGCGATCACCCCCGGCCCCCTCATCTCCGCCCACGAGGAAGAGAACAGCCTTCACTGCCGGTTCACCCACGCCTCGCTGACGATCCAGACCCTCGCGCCGGACCTGATCCGGGTTTCGTGGCGATTGTCCTCACCCCACCCCCCGGCCCCCTCCGGTGGCCCGCAGGGCCGGGAGCGGGGTGAGGACCCCGAACTCCGCACCGACCGCCTCCTCTGCCGGGTCTCCGCCGATGGCCGCATCACCATTCTGGACGCCAACGGTGCAGTGCTCGCGGAAGAGGCCGCGCCGGTGGGCTGGGCCGGTAGTCAGCCCCAAAGCGAAGCGGGGTGGCCTCTCCGGGCCATTCTCCGCTGGCGCATCCCCCCCGACGCCCATTTCTACGGCCTGGGCGAACGGGCGGCCCCGCTGGACCTGCGCGGCGGCGTCTACGTCAACTGGAATACCGACCCCCGCACCTACGACCCCGGCGACGACCCCCTCTACCTCTGCGTCCCTTTCCTGCTGACGCTCCATTCGGGGGGCCGTCGGGCCTTTGGCCTGCTGCTGGAAAATCCCACCCGCAGCCGGTTTGACCTGGGACGGGCGGAGCCGGACGTGGCGCGGATAGAGGTGGAATGTCCTCACCCCTCCCCCTACCGGCGCAGCCGCCGGGGGTGGGATGAGGAACCAGACCTCTCCTATCTCATCTTCTACGCCCCCACCATCGCCGGAGCCCTGGAGCGCTTCACGGAGGAGACCGGCCGCCATCCCCTCTTCCCTCGCTGGGCCCTGGGCTACCACCAGTGCCGCTGGTCCTACTACCCCGAAGAGCGGGTCCGCCGGCTGGCCCTCCAGTTCCGGGAGACCTACCAGATCCCCTGCGACGGCATCCATCTGGACATCCACTACATGGACGGCTACCGGGTCTTCACCTGGAATCCCCGGCGGTTCCCCAACCCGGCGGGGCTGATCGCCGACCTGCACGCGCAGGGCTTCAAAGTCGTCACCATCATAGACCCCGGCGTCAAGGCCGACCGGAAGTACTGGGTTTTTCAGGACGGCCTGCGGAAGGGGATGTTCTGTCGCTACCCCGACGGCCGCCTCTTCATCGGGCCGGTCTGGCCCGGGAACTGCGCCTTTCCCGATTTCACCGACCCGCGCGTCCGGGAGTGGTGGGGCGACCTGCACCGGGGCCTTCTGGAGGCCGGGGTAGACGGCATCTGGGACGATATGAACGAGCCGGCGCTCTTCGGAGAGGACGACGCGACCATCCCGGACCCCGTCCGCCATAGCCTGGACGGCGCAGGGGGCGACCACCGTCGGGCCCACAACCTCTACGGGCTGAACATGGCCCGCGCTACGGCGGAGGGGCTGGCGCGGCTGGCTCCCCATCGCCGTCCCTTCGTCATCACCCGCTCCGGCTGGACGGGGGTTCAGCGGTATGCCGCGCACTGGACCGCCGACAACCGCTCCGATTGGGCGTCGCTCCGGCAGACGCTGCCTATGGTGCTCAACCTGGGGCTTTCGGGGATCGCCTTCACCGGCTCCGACATCGGCGGCTTTGAGGGCTTCGCCACGGGGGAACTCTTCACCCGCTGGCTGCAGATGAGTCTCTTCTTCCCCTTCTGCCGCGCCCACACCCACCTGGCCAGCCCTGACCAGGAGCCCTGGTCCTGGGGGGAGCCGTACCTGAGCATCAACCGGGAGTTCATCCGGTTGCGCTACCGGCTGCTCCCGTACCTTTACACGGCCCTCTGGCAATGCACCCAGACGGGGCTCCCCATCGTCCGCCCGCTCCTCCTCGCCTTCCAGGACGACCCCGCCACCCACGCGCTGGACGACGAGTTCCTCTGCGGCGACGCGCTGCTGGTGGCGCCGGTGCTGGAGGAGGGGGCAACCCGGCGGCGGGTCTACCTCCCCGCCGGGCGCTGGTACGACTTCTGGACGGACGCCCTCCACGAGGGGCCGGCGTGGCTGGAAACGGAGGCACCGCTGGCGCGGATCCCCGTCTTCGTGCGGGCGGGGGCGGTAGTGCCAACCGGGCCGGAGATGGACTCCGTGGGCCAGCGCCCCACCGACCCGCTGACCCTGCACCTCTACCCCCCGGCGGAGGGGCAGGAGGCGGTCAGTTTCCTCTACGAGGACGAGGGGGAGACACCAGCCTATCGGGACGGCCTCTACCTTCTGCACCGGTTCACCCTCTCGGCCGACGGCGAGGGGGTGGTCCTGGCGTGGACGACGGAGGGGGCCTACGACCCCGGTCCCCGGCGGGTGGAGGCGGTCCTCCACCGGGGCGCGGGCCGGGAGCCGGTACGCCTGACGGACATCGCCCCGGGGGAGAGAAGGCGCGTCGGGTTTCATTGAGCCAGGACGCAGATGGACGCAGATTCACGCAGATTGTTTAATCTGCGTTTCGTCGTAACTACCTACCAGGCGGTGGTTGAATCCTCACCTCACCCCTGGCGGCGCAGCCGCCGGGGGTGAGGCTGAATCGTTACGATCCATGTGGTATACCTGCTGCCGGACAACACTGGCCGTCAGCCCATCGCCTTTGACCTGCACCCGCTGATGGTGACGCAGGAGGTCAAGCGCAACGTCAAAGTCAGCCTGAACCCCTCGCTCAAGTTCTACGAATGGAGGGGGAAGTCGGCGGGGCCGAATTCGGCTTTGAGTACCCGGAGCTGCAGCCGGTTATTACCGCCGCGGGCGGGGGCGAAGCGACGCCCAGTTGGGACTATGAGGTAGGGGCAGTCCAGCGGGTGATCGGGAGTTTGGGGAGCCAACAAAAAACCGCAGGCTTCGGCCTGCGGCTCAGGTAGCGGGGGCAGGATTCGAACCTGCGACCTTCAGGTTATGAGCCTGACGAGCTGCCACTGCTCTACCCCGCAATGCGCTTATATTATACCGCATCTGTCCGGATTCGTCAAGGGCCATCGGCGGCTTTTATCCCAAAACTTATCCCAAATCCGACTTGGGATATTTTCAATGTACCCTAACTTACATCTCAGGAGGAGCGACTATGGACCTGCGACTCAGCGATGAACACCGCATGATCCGGGACATGGCCCGGGACTTCGCCCAGAAAGAGATTGCGCCCGTCGCCAGCCACTACGACGAGACGGGGGAGTTCCCCTACGAGACGGTGCGCAAAATGGGCGCTATGGGCTTTATGGGGATTGAGGTGCCGGAGGAGTACGGTGGGCAGGGCCTGGACACCCTGGCCTACGTCCTGGCGCTGGAGGAGATCTCCAAAGTGGACGCCTCCCACGGCGTCATCATGTCGGTCTGCAACTCCCTTTACTGCTACGGCATCCTCCACTACGGCACCGAGGAGCAGAAGCAGGAGTTTCTCCGGCCCGTTGCCAGCGGGGAAGTCATCGGCGCCTACGCGCTGACGGAGCCCCAATCCGGCTCCGACGCCGGCAACATCCGCGTCAGCGCCGTCCGCTCCCCCGACGGCTCCTATTACACCATCAACGGCACCAAGTCCTGGATCACCAGCGCGCCGGTGGCGAAGTACATCGTCCTCTTCGCCCAGACCGACCCCAACGCCCAGCCTCGCCACCGGGGTGTAACGGCCTTCATTATTGATACCGACCTGCCCGGCTTTCACCGGGGTAAGACGGAGCCGAAACTGGGCATCCGCGCCTCGGCGACCAGCGAGATCCACTTTGAGGACTACCGCTGTCCGGCGGAGAACCGGCTGGGAGAAGAGGGGGAAGGGTTCAAGATCGCGATGGCCGTGCTGGACGCCGGGCGCATCGGCATCGCCGCGCAGGCCCTGGGCATCGCCGAGGCCGCCTACGAGGCGTCGGTCCAGTACGCGCGGGAGCGGTACGCCTTCGGCCAGCCCATCGGCCAGTTTGAGATGATCCAGCAGAAGATCGCCGATATGAAGTGTCGCATTGAGGCCAGCCGGCTGCTCATCTACCAGGCCGCGCTGGCCAAAGAGGAGTTCAAGAAGACCGGCCGCCGCTACACCCTGGAGGCTTCCATGGCCAAACTCTTCGCCTCCGAGACGGCTACTTGGGTCACCAAAGAGGCGATCCAGATTCATGGCGGCATGGGCTACAGCAAAGAACTGCCCATTGAGCGGTACTTCCGGGATGCCAAAGTGACGGAGATTTACGAGGGGACCAGCGAGATTCAGCGGCTGGTGATCGCCCGCCTGGAGACGGGGCTCCGGTAATACAGGGGAGGACGGGCCGGGCACTTCCGGAAGTGCCTGGCCCGTCCCGTTATTCATATCGCAATGCTTCTATGGGGTTGAGTTGGGAGGCCCGCCAGGCCGGATACAGCCCGGAGGCCAACCCCACCACTACCGAAACCGAAGTTGCCAGCAGGACCGCCTGCGGGGTGACCGACGTGCGGATGCTGGCAAGCGCCGCCACCGCTGTAGCGCCCAGCGCGCCGAACCCAATTCCCAGCAGTCCCCCGGCAAACGCCATCACCACCGCCTCCATCAGAAACTGAACCAGTATGTCCCGCCGCCGTGCCCCCACTGCCCTCCGCAGGCCGATCTCCCGCGTCCGCTCTCTCACCGAGACCGGCATAATGTTCATAATCCCGATGCCGCCTACCACCAGGCTGATGCCCGCAATCGCGCCCAGAAAGACCGTCAGCACACCGGTGATGTTGCCGAACGTCTGGATCAGGTCGGCCTGGCTGAGGATATTGAAGTCGTCGTCATCCCCGGAGGCGAGGCGATGCCGCTCCCGCAGGACAGCGCGAATCTCCCTTTGGCCATCTCCATCCGATCCTCGCTGACCGCCTGGACGGATATGGAGGAGAGGGAGTACTCCCCGCTGGGAGACCGCACGGAGAAGAGGCGGCTCTGGGCCGTCGTCAGGGGAACGAAGACGGCGTTATCCTGGTTGGATAGCGATCCGCCTTTCTCCGCCATCACCCCAATGATTTGAAACGGAATCCCGTTAATCCGTATCACCTCCCCGATCGGCGTCAGGTTATCCGGGAATCGGAATTCAGCCATCAGCCCTCGTAGATGCAGAAAATCACCCCGGCCTGGGGGTAGTGAAGGGCGCCATCTGGACCAACGCATCGGGCCCGAAACAGCACGGGGCGGTCCAAATAGGCCGTCACCAGCGGCTCTATCCGGTCAAACATCCGGCGCACCTCCCAGGTCCGCTCCGGGGCAAGGGCGTGGTAAAAGACAACGAAGAGACGGTTGGCCGTGTGATAGCGTCCCTCCCGGGACTGGTTTCGGTACAGCCAGTTGACCAACTCCTCCGGCTGGGCGCGGGCCTTGTCCAGCGAGAGGGGGTAGCCGCGCGGGAAATCGGTCAGTTTCAGGTCAAAGGGGACGCCGTCCAGATAGAAATCCACCGACCGATGGCAGGGGTCGGGCTCGGGGACCACGCGCGGGTGGGAACAGCACATCTCTAAAACGACCTGGTGGGTGTGGAAATTGTACCAGCGCCGAACCACATAGGCGGCGAACGGCTGGAGGGGGAATCCCCGCTCCGCAGCGACCCGACGGGTCTCCTGACGCAATTCTTCCAGCGAGCGGATGCGATAGATAAACCGACTGGGCCGATCCCAACCGTCGTGCTGAATTCGCCCCCAGGGGGGCATCCGGGTCAGGCGCTGGAGTTCGGAGCGGATGTCGGCGTCCATAGGGGAAGGTTGTGCCAGCAACGGGGACAGAACACCGCCCCCTTCACATCTGTGTCGTGGAGCGTGTTGGAGAAATGCATCACACAGCGGGGGTCGGAGCAGTGACCCAACCCCCAGGTGTGTCCCAGTTCGTGGACGGCCTCTTTAAGCACCCGCTGGCGGAAGAGGGCAGGGTCATCGGGAAGGCCGTAGAAGGAGGGGCGCAGGCGGGGCAGGGCGACAAACGCTTCCCGCCCCCGCAGCGCCGCCTGCCCGAAGATGAAATTCAGCCCCGGGGCGTAGCAGTCCACATCCACCAGGCCCAGAATCCGACCGGCAGGTATGGGGAGGGCACCCAGTGCAGCCAGCATGGAATCTCCCCGGTACTGGCGACGGTAAGGGTCGTACCCTCTTTTCGGGATGGGAACGGGCTCCCCCACGGTCACCGGGCATCCCAGAGCCGCCCTCGGTTCCTCCGCCAGCCAGGCTATCAGATCGGCCTCTACTTCCCCAATGGGGATAATCAGGACTTCCCCGGGCATCCCATCAGCAAAAGCGGGGGGCGACGGCTGCACCGCCGCCCCCCAGGCATCAGAACCCAAAGCCCAGGCGCCGATGCGCCTCGCCGGACATCATGGAGGGGTCCCAGCGCTCCATCCCCATCACCACCTTCACCGGTCGCTCCGTGACGGCCTGGGCGGCCCGCCGGGCTTCCTCCAGAATCATCCCCGCCAGCGGGCAGAAGGGGGCCGTGAGGATCATCGTAATTTGGACTTCGCCGTCTACCTCCTCAATCTTCCGCACCAGCCCCAGGTCCACCACGCTGATGCCGATTTCGGGGTCGTAGACATCCCGCAGCGCTTCCTGAATGCGAGCCACTTCCTGCTCGGACAGAGGTTGGAGATTTTCGCTCATCATCAACTCCTTAAGTCTGAATTCGGCGGCAATCCGTCAGCATTTTCATTATACCACACTCTCCTCCCCTGTCAAAAAGTAGAGAAGTATCGCTGAAAATAGCCCATCCGGTTGCATCGGCAGATGATTATGGTATACTATTTCCGTCAAAAAGTCACCACCGAGGTGGGGCATGCTGGATGTAGAGCGAATTCGGGCCGACTTTCCTGCCCTTTCCCAAACGGTTCATGGCCACCCCCTGGTCTTCCTGGACAGTGCGGCCAGTTCCCAGAAGCCGCTGCCGGTTCTGGAAGCGATGGAGCGGGTATACCGGGAGTGTTATGCCAACGTCCATCGGGGCATTTATGCCTTTAGCGAAGAAGCCACTCTGGCCTACGAGAATGCCCGGGACCGGGTGGCTTCTTTCATTAATGCCCCCGTGCGGGAAGAGATCATCTTCACCCGCAACACCACCGAGGCCATCAACCTGGTCGCCTATGCCTGGGGACGGTCCAACATCCGCCCCGGCGACCGAATTCTCCTGACGGAGATGGAGCATCACTCCAACCTGGTCCCCTGGCAATTGCTGGCCCAGGAGAAAGGGGCTCACCTGGTCTACCTCCCGATCACCGACGACGGCCTCCTGCGGATAGACCTGCTGGACGCTCTCCTGGACGAACGGGTCAAACTGGTCGCCGTAACGATGGTGTCCAACGTGCTGGGTACGATCAACCCGGTCCGGGAGATCCTCCGGAAGGCCCATGCCGTCGGTGCGGTGGTACTGGTGGACGCGGCGCAGGCGGTGCCCCACATGCCGGTGGACGTCCAGGAACTGGGTTGCGATTTCCTGGCCTTTTCGGGCCATAAGATGTGCGGGCCCACCGGCATCGGCGTCCTTTACGGGAAAGAGGCGCTCCTGGAGGCAATGCCGCCATTCCTGGGCGGCGGCGATATGATCCGGAAGGTGGAATGGGAATCCGCCACCTGGAACCGACTCCCCTGGAAATTTGAGGCTGGGACTCCAGCCTTTGTGGAGGGCATTGGCCTGGGGGCAGCGGTGGATTATCTGAGCAAGTTGGGGATGGAGGCCATCGCGGCCCATGAGCGGGAATTGATCGCTTACGCGATGGAACGGCTATCGGCCCTGGACGGCATGAGAATTATCGGTCCGCCAGCGCATCACCGGGGCGGCGTGGTCGCTTTCACCTTCCGTGGGGTTCACCCCCACGACATCGCCCATATGCTGGATATGGAGGGGGTCGCCGTTCGGGCTGGACACCACTGCGCCCAACCCCTCCACCGCCGCCTGGGGCTGACCGCCACCGTCCGCGCCAGTTTCTACCTCTACAACACCGCTGAAGAGGTGGACTATCTGGCTCAGGCGCTGGAGCGGGTCGGGAAAATGCTGGAGCCGTAAGCAATCTATCCCAATGCCTGCACCAATTCGGCCGCCGTCATAACCTGGACGCCGGGGTACCCGTGACCATCCGCACCAGCAGGCTGATGTCAATCACTGCTCTGGGCACGGCGGGTCTCGCGCACGGCATCTACTTCGGCCTGAATGATGTCATCGCTTAACTGGCTCCCATCCATCTCGGATGGCGGGGCGGCTTCCCAGGCGGCTTCAAACGCCGCGAAGCGGGCGGCCCGTTCAGCCGCCTGCTGGCGAGCGGCCAGAGTCTCCAACCGGTGGAACTCCTCTATGCCCAGAAGAACTGCGATAGGCTGGCCTCGCCGCTCAATAATAAAGCGCTCCCCCCGATAGCGGATGCGCGCCAGCAAGTCACCCGCTCTGCGGTGAAACTCTGCGGCCGAAATCAATGTGGCCATTCCACCCTCCCGAAATGCACAATTGTGCAATTGATTATATCACAATCATAACCGATGTCAACCATGAGCACTATGTACTCCGAAACCATTCTGGATCACTACGCCCACCCCCGCAACTGGGGACGGCTCCCTTCACCGGACATCATCGCCGATACGGATGACCCATCCTGCGGCGACCAGGTCCACCTGGAGATCGCCCTGGGCCCCGACGGTCGGGTTACCCAGATTGCCTTTGAGGGAGAGGGATGTATGATCAGCATGGCCTCAGCCTCTCTCTTCACCGAGCATCTCCAGGGAAAACGGTTGGAGGAATTGGAGGCACTGACCGAAGAGGAAGTGCTGGGCTGGCTGGATGTGCCCATCCCGCCGAACCGCCGCGCCTGTGCCCTTTCCCCACTGGTCGCCCTGCGCGCCGGCCTGGCCGCATACCGCCGCGCTGCCGGAGGCTGAATGCCCACCCCCTACCGGGAACGCATCCTGGACCACTATCAGCACCCCCGCCACCGGGGATATCTGACGGCCCCGGACCGGGTCGGCGAGGCCGAAAACCCCCTCTGCGGCGACCGGGTACGGGTGGAACTGCGCCTGAACGGGACGGGAACGGTCGCAGAGGCGGCCTTCACCGGCGACGGGTGTGTCATTGCCCTGGCCGCCGCGTCCATGTTGATGGAACACATCCAGGGGCGGCCCATAGAGGAACTGCGCCGGCTGGGGGAAGCGGATGTGGCCGGGTGGCTGGGGATGGACCTGCGGCCGGCGCGCCGGGCCTGCGCGCGGGTTGCCCTGGAGGCCCTGCAGGCCGCGCTGAATGGAAGTTGACACCCACCGATTCTCTGATATACTGAAATACCGAAAAGCCGGAGGCAGGCATGAACGTCTATGCCAGCCATCCCGCCGGACGCACTCCTCCTGCATATCGGCACCCCCGGCGACCTGTTGCAGTGGCTCCGGCAATCCCTGTGTAACGTTGCCGTTGACGAGTGATGGACTCTATACTTTATCGGGAATAGCAACGGGGAAGCCATCTTGCACTTAATATTAAAAATCCGTGTTCATCCGCGTTTCTCTGCGTCCTATTTTCGATGAAGTTTACTCATTCCCTGGCCTGGAGACTCATCCGTTCCGGGCCCGCCGACGGGCCGACCCAGATGGCGATAGATGAAGCCATCTGGCAGGGAGTGGCAGAGGGGCGGGTCCCGCCGACGCTGCGGCTCTACGCCTGGGAGCCGCCCTACCTCTCCCTGGGCCGCCACCAATCCGCCGATGAGGTGGACCGGGAGGCGCTGGCCGCCGCCGGGTATGGCCTGGTCCGCCGCCCGACCGGCGGGCGGGCCATCCTCCACATAGACGAACTGACCTACTCCGTCGCCGCGCCGCTCACCGACCCGCGCGTGCGCGGGGACGTTCTGACCAGTTGCCGGCGCATCAGCCAGGGGTTGCTGGCCGCCCTGGCCCTGTTGGGTGTGCGGAACGCCGTTGCCCAGGAGCAGAGGCCCTCCGCCCCGACCGGGCCCGTCTGCTTTGAGACGCCGGGGGAGTTTGAGATTGTCGTGGACGGGCGGAAACTGATCGGTAGTGCCCAGATGCGGGGGCGCGGGGCACTCCTGCAGCACGGCGCGCTCCCCCTGACCGGCGACATCGCCCGGATATGCCCGTTTCTGATTCCCTCCGCCGACCCGGCCCGGGTGCGCGCCAGGGCGGTCACGCTCTCAGCAGTACTGGGACGGGAGGTCTCGTGGGAGGAGGTCGCCCAGGCCGTCGCCGATGGCTTCGCCCGCGCGCTGAATCTCCAACTGGAACCGGGAGAACTGACCCCCTGGGAGGTGGAGAGCGCACAGCAATTGCGGCAAGAGAAGTACGCCTCAGACACCTGGACACTCCGATACCCGACATGAGCAAACGGCGCTGGCCCCTTCTCCTCATCGGCCTCATCCTGAGCCTCTTCTTCCTGTGGTTCGCCTTCCGGGACCTCCACCTGGGAGAAGTCTGGGGCGCGCTGAAGAGGGCCCAGTACATCTGGCTCATCCCCGGCGTGATCGTCTACTTCATCTCCGTCTGGTTCCGCTCCTGGCGGTGGAAGTTTCTCCTGCGGGAGAGCAAATCGGTCCCCACCGCCCGCCTTTTCCCCGTCGTCGTCATCGGCTACATGGGCAACGACATTCTCCCCTTCCGGCTGGGGGAGATACTGCGGGCTTACGTCCTCTGGCGGAAGGAAGGGGTCCACATCGGCACCACCCTGACCACCGCTGTTCTGGAACGGCTGTTTGACGGATTGACGCTGGTCTGCTTTGTCCTTTTCGGCCTGCTTTTTCTGCCCCTCTCCACGTTCCTGGGACGGCTGGTCGCCGTCGCCAGCGGGGTCTTCTTCGGCGCGCTGGCCGTCTTCATGGTCCTGGCTGCCCATCCAGATCGCCTGCGGCAAATGGCCCGGTGGATTTCGGATAGACTCGTCCCTCCCCCCATCCGCCCGCCGCTGTTGCACTTCCTGGAAGGCGTCATCGCCGGGCTGGAGGGACTGCGCAGCGCGCGGGACGTCCTAGTCCTCTTCGGCATCACCCTCTGGGTCTGGCTGTTAGAAGCCCTCAAGTACTGGCTGGTCAGTTTCGCCTTTGACCTCCATCTGGGGTACATCGGCGTGATGGTGATGGGCGGGGCCGTCAACCTGTTGACCGCGCTCCCTTCCCTGCCCGGCTACATCGGCACCTTTGAAGTCGGCATCAAAATCATCCAGGGGATGGGAGCGCCGGCCGCCGCAGCGGGGAGTTACATCCTGGTCCTTCACGCCATCCTGCTGATACCGGTCACCCTGCTGGGGCTGATACTGATGGCGATGGAGGGAATTCGGTGGGCAGAAGTCGGGCAGGCGGCCCGGGGCGACTTGTCTCCTCCCGATTGTCCTGTATAATTCAGTCAGAGAAAGGAGCCATTGTGATCAAAATCATCACCGACACCACTTCGGGCTTGCCACTGGAAGTGGCCCGGACCTACGACATCCCGATTCTTCCGCAGATCATCATCTTCGGCGAGGAGGCCTATCGGGACGACACGGAGATAGACACCCGGACGTTTCTGCAGAAACTGCGCTCCTCGCCGACGCTGCCCAAGACGGCCGCGCCGCCTCCGGCCCTCTACAACCCCCTCTTGGAGCGACTGCTGGCGGAAGGATACCGGACCATCATTTGCCTGCATCCGTCCTCCGAACTGAGCGGCACAGTCCGCAGCGCGCTGACGGCGGCCCGGGATTTCCCCGGCACCGACATCCGGGTGGTGGATACCCGAACCATTGCCGCGCCGCTGGCGACGGTGGTCCTTCTGGCAGCCCGCTGGGCGCAGGAAGGGGCGGACGCCGATACCATTATCGCCCGGGTGCAGGAAATGCTCACCCGCCAGCGGGTCTATTTTGTGGTGGACACACTGGAATACCTCCACCGGGGCGGTCGCATTGGTGGTGCCCAGGCCCTGTTGGGTGGGCTCCTCCAGGTCAAACCTATTCTCACCCTTCGGGATGGGCGGGTGGAACCGTTTGAGAAACAGAGGACCCAGCGGCGGGCCCTGGAGCGCCTGCGAGAACTGGTGCTGGAGGGATGTCCTCCCACCCCCGAATCCTACCTGGCCGTCATGCATGCCGACGCAGAGGCCACCGCCCAGGAACTGGCAGCGGATTTCTCGGCTCATCTGGGCATCCCGGAGGTTCCCATTTACGAACTCCCCCCTGCCATCGTCACCCACGCCGGGCCGGGGGTGCTGGCTGTCAGTTACTTCGCCAGGTAGCGCAGGATGAATCTTGCGCCACTTCTCACGGGAGTTTGTCTATATGGTACATATTCACCAAGTCCAGACCGACAACCCGCAGGACGTGGAACGCTTTGTCCGCTTCCCCTTCCGTCTCTATCGGGGCTGTCCGTACTGGGTGCCGCCGCTGGTCTCCAGCGCCCGCAAGCAACTGGACCGGGAACGCCATCCGTATTACCGCCATTCCGACGCCGATTTCTTCCTGGCGACGGTGGGGAAGGAAGTGGTGGGGCGGATCGCCGTCCTGGAGCCCCGCAAACGCAACGCCTACCGGGGCCAGAAGGGCGCCTTCTTTGCCTTCTTTGATTCGGTGGACGATGGGGAAGTAGCCCGCGCGCTCTTTGACGCCGCCTTTGACTGGGCCCGAAAGCGGGGGCTGGAAACCATCAGCGGACCGGAGGGCTTCTCCGCCGGCGACTCTCTGGGGGTGCTGGTAAAGGGGTTTGAGTACTTGCCTGCCCTGGGCATTGCCTATAACTACCCGTACTACGACCGCCTCATCCAGGAGGCCGGCTTCCGGAAGCAGACCGACTACCTCTCCGGCTACCTGCCGGGGAGCACCCAACTTCCGGAGCGGATCCGCGAGATTGCCGAACGGGTGAAGGCCCGGCGGGGCTTCCAGGTACTGACCTTCCGTACCAAAGCGGAGATGCGGGCCATCGCCCCCCGGGTTGTGGATGCCTACAACGCCGCCTTCGCCGAGAACCGGGAGTTCGTCCCCATCACCGGAGAGGATGCCCAGCACATCATTGACCGACTCATCAACCTGACCCGGCCCGACCTATCCAAAGTTGTTGTTAAAGGGGAGGAGATTGTCGGCTTCATCCTGGGCTTCCCGAACATCAACCGGGCCCTGCAGCGGTGCGGCGGACGGCTCTACCCCTTCGGCTGGGTTATGCTGATGTGGGAGTTCAACCACACCGACCGGATAGACTTCAACGGCGGGGGTATCCTGCCCCAGTACCAGGGCCTGGGCGTGGACGCCATTATGCTCACCGAACTGGAGAAGACCGCTCATGAGCGGGGCTTCCGCCACGCCGAAATCGTCCAGGTCAACGAGCAGAACAGCAAAATGATGCGGGAGATGGAAGCACTGGGGGTTAACTTCTACAAGACCCACCGCATCTACGAACGCCCGCTGTAAAAATCTCAGACAAACGCTTCTTCCCTGCTTCTCTAATTCTCTGATTTTTCTGTTCTTTATGGAACTCCTCCAATGGCTCGCTCTGGCCCTGGTCCTGATGCTGGGGCCGATGATTCTGATTCACGAATTGGGGCATTTTCTGACCGCCCGTCGGGCCGGCGCGCGCGTGCTGGAATTCGGGCTGGGCTTCCCGCCCCGCCTGCTCACCCTGTACCGGGAAACCGGCACCGTAGAAGTGGACGGGCAGCGGTTCCTTCTGCCCGGTTCCGTCCGCCTGCCCCCTGGGCTGGCGCCAGGCCAGCCCGTGGAGGTCCGTCTCCAGCCCGGCCCGGGGAGCATCCCGCGCGTTACGGAGATGCGGCGGATCGCTGCGCCGCCCGAACCGCTGCCGACACCTCCGGCCTCCTGGTCGCGCGGCACCCTCACCGCCCTGGAGCCCGGCACCATCTACTCCCTCAACCTGCTCCCGATGGGGGGATTCGTCCGCATCTTGGGCGAAGAGGACCCCTCCCATCCGGAGAGCCTGGCAGCGCGGCCGAAGCGGTGGCGGCTGACAGTACTCCTTTCCGGCGCCCTGCTCAACATCCTGGCCGCCTTTCTCCTGATGACTGCGGCCTACGCAATAGGCGTCCCCACTCGCGCCTTCGTCCAGATTCAGGAAGTGATTCCGGATAGCCCCGCCGAGAGGGCTGGTCTCCTTCCGGGGGACATTGTGACCGCCGTCAACGGAGACCGACTGGAGGAGGGGAGCACCGAACTGCGGGAGTGGATCCGCTCCTTCCCGGGGAAGCCGCTGGAACTGACCGTTCTGCGGGAAAAGGCGTCCCTCACCCTTACGGCCACCCCCGTACTGACCGATGGGCGCGGCTTTCTGGGTGTCGGCCTCCAGGACTGGCCGGACCCGGAATCGGTGGAACGGTATTCCCTCCCCCGCGCCACCGTTGCCGCCGGAAAGAGCATAGTCGCTGTTATCCTCAGCATCCTCAACCTGCCGCGCCTGGTCTCCAGCGGCGAGGTCTCCGCCGCCGAAGCCGTCCGGCCGGTGGGCATCCCGGGCATCCTGGGGTTCCTGGGCTACGCCCTCAAGGAGAGCATAGAGACGGGCATCCCCTTCCTGGCCCTGCAGGTCACCGCCCTGATCAGCCTGGCCGTGGGGATGACCAACCTGCTCCCGCTGCCCGCGCTGGACGGCGGACGAGCCCTGTTCGTCCTCATAGAGGCCATCCGGGGCCGCCGCATCTCCCCGGAGACCGAGGCGAAAATCCACATGGCCGGGATGGTCATTCTGGTGGGTATCTCGCTGGTCATTATCACCATGGACATCGTGAACCCGCTGATCCCCTGGTCGTGGCTGAGCCGATAGAGGGAGCCATACCGATGGCAGCCGATAACATCCGCGTCCATCCGCGTTCATCCGCATCCTCTTTCCCGCCCCATCTGGCGCTGGTGGTGGGGGTCCTGGCCGCTTCCACCGCCTCGCCCATGATTCGGCTGGCCCAGGCGGAAGTGAACTCGCTGGCCATCGCGGCCTGGCGGCTCACGCTGGCCTCCCTCATCCTGGCGCCCATCACGCTGACCACTCGACGGGAAGAACTGCGCGGCCTGGCCTGGCGAGATTGGCTCCTGATGCTGGGCTCCGGCGCTATGCTGGCGGTCCACTTCGCCACCTGGATCTCCTCCCTGGCCTATACCTCTGTGGCCGCTTCGGTGGTTCTGGTCAGCACCAGCCCGCTCTTTGTGGGCCTGGGATCCTTCCTGATCCTCCGGGAGCGGCTGAGCCGCCCCCTGGTCGTTGGCCTGGTCATCGCCACCGTCGGCTCCATCACCATCGGCATGGACGACTGGGGGCAGGGCACCCATCGGCTGACGGGAGACCTGCTGGCGCTGGCCGGCGCCCTCTCCGTGGCCGTCTACTTCCTCATCGGGCGGCGGCTGCGGGCCCGCCTCTCCCTGCTGGCCTACGTTTTTCCCGTCTACTCCACCGCCGCCGTTGTCCTGATGACGGTCGCGGCTCCGGCGCGCGTTCCGCTGGGAGGCTATCCGCCGGTCCACTGGCTCTGGTTGCTCCTCCTGGCGCTGGGGCCGCAGATTACGGGCCACTCTTCGCTGAACTGGGCCCTCCGTCACCTTCCAGCGACCTACGTGACGCTGGCAGTCCTGGGCGAACCGGTCGGTTCCAGCATCCTGGCGTGGATCATCCTGGGCGAAATCCCGGGCATTGTCACCCTGATCGGCGGCGCTCTGGTCCTGACCGGCATCGCCGTCGCTACCCGCTAACCCTCTTGATTCTCTGACTCTATGGCAGAACCCGGCGAACCGTTGACCGAACGGGAACTGGAGATTCTCCGCTACGTTGCCACCGGCGCCTCCAACAAGGAGATCGCCTATCGGCTGCATATCAGCACCAACACCGTCAAAGTCCACCTGCGCAACATCTTCACCAAACTGGAGGTGGTCTCCCGCACCGAGGCGACGATGGTCGCCGTGCGCCGGGGATGGGTCGCCGTATCGGAGGTACCCGCCCCCGATGGAGAGGCAACCCTTGCAGTTGCCCCCCCTGGGGCAGGGGCGAGCCCTGCCCCTACAGCGGTTGCCCCTATCGCGGCTCCGGCGCCCGAACCACCCCTTCCCTGGTACCGGCGAGTCATCCTGGTCGCGGGGGCCCTCATTGCAATGGTAGCGGCCGCCCTTGCCTGGCCCCGTCTGGCCCCCTCCGCCCCGCCTGCTGCCGGGCTTCTCCCCTCCCGGAGCGAGGCGGCGGCCACCGTCGCGGGCCGCCGCGCCGAATCCCGCTGGGTGGAGCGAGCCCAGATGCCCACCCGCCGGGCCTGGCTGGCCGCCGTCGCCTGGGAGCGGCGCCTGCTGGCGGTCGGCGGAGAGACCCCCGAAGGCGTCACCGATGCCGTGGAAATCTACGACCCCACCACCGACGCCTGGACGCGCGGCGCGTCCAAACCGACCCCCGCCGCCTACATCGGCGCCGCCGTCTTGGGGGGCCGGGTCTTCGTCCCCGGCGGATGTACCGCCGACGGCACGGCCCTCCCCGTCCTGGAGGTCTACGACCCCGCTGCCGACACCTGGACGACGGCCGCGCCGCTCCCGCGCCCCCTCTGCGGCTACGCGCTGGCCGTCCTTAAAGACCGGCTGTACCTCTTCGGCGGCACCGACGGCCGCCAGTACCTGAACGGAACCTACGCGTACGATCCCCGGACAGACCGGTGGGAGGAGCGCGCCGCGATGCCCGTGGCGCAGGCGCTGGCGGCAGCGGCCCCGCTGGGGGATGACCTCTATGTGGTCGGCGGATACCGCGCGGGACAGGAACAGACGACCTGTGCCGTCTACAGCCCGGCGCGGGATACCTGGTCGGCATGCCCGCCTCTGACCCTGGCACGGGGAGGGCTGGGACTGGTCTCCTTCGGCGGGCAACTCTACGCCGTCGGCGGGGGAGGATGGGGGGGATACCTGGGCTTCAACGAACGGTACGACCCGGCCCAGACCCTCTGGATGCCAGTAGAGACCCCGCTTCTGGGCGGTTGGCAGGGGGCCGGCGTAACCGTCCTGGACCTGACCATCTACGCCGTTGGCGGCTACAGTGATGACTATCTCAGCCTGACCCTGGCCTTTGAGCCGCTCCCGTTCCGCATCTTCATCCCAGCCACGGAGCGGTAGATGTACCCTGATCCTTACCCCAGGAGGTACCTATGCCGCGGGAAGTCGCCATCGTGGGGGCCGGATGGAGCGGATTCCGTTCCATCTCCCCCGACCTCTCCTACAAGGAGATGATGTACGAAGCCGCCGTGCGGGCCTACGAGGACGCCGGCATTGACCCCCGCCGGGACGTGGACAGTTTCGTCACCGTGGCGGAGGACTTCTTAGAGGGGACCAGCATCTTTGACGAGTACACCCCCGATCAGTTGGGCGGCGCGCTGCGGCCCAACCACACCATCACGGGCGACGGTATCCATGGCCTGGCGGCGGCGGTGATGCAGATCCTCACCGGTCAGTTTGACGTCGTGGTCGTGGAAGCCCACAGTAAGGCTTCCAACGTCCTCACCCTCCCCTACATTATGGCCTACGCTATGGACCCCGTCTACAACCGCCCGCTGGCATTTCACCCCTATGCCATCGCCGGGATGGAGATGCGGCGGTACCTGGCGGAGACGGGGACCCCGCTGGAGGCGTGCGCCCGGGTGGTGGTGAAGAACCGGTCCAACGCGCTCTTTAACCCCCTGGCAGCCTATGGGGCCGACCTGAGCGTGGAAGCGGTATTGGGGTCAGATATGGTAGCCGAACCGCTCACCCGCCTGCAGTGCGCCGACCACGCCGATGGGGCCGTTGTCCTGGTTCTGGCCGACGGCGCCACCGCCCGCGCCCTCACCGACCGCCCGGTCTGGATTCGGGGCATCGGCTGGGCTAACGACACCCATACCCTGGAGAGCCGCCCATGGGGAGAGGCGTCGTACGCGTACCTGGCGGCCCAGATGGCCTACCGCACCGCCGGGATCAAGAGCCCCCGGGCCGAGATAGATTTCGCCGAGATAGACGATACCTTCGCCTACAAAGAACTCCAGCACCTGGAGGCGCTGGGATTCTGTCGCCCCGGCGAGGCGGGCCTGTGGACGCTGGAAGGCGGGACGGAAATCGGCGGGGAATTCCCCGTTAACCCCTCCGGCGGCAGCCTGGGGATGGGGCATCTGCTGGACTGCTCCGGACTGGCGCGGGTGTTAGAGGTGGTGTTCCAGTTGCGCGGCGAGGCCGGACGACATCAGGTGAAAGGTGCGGAGACAGGTCTGGCCTTCGCCTGGCGGGGTGTCCCCACCACCGGTGGCGCGGCCGTCATATTGAGTAACTGAGGGAAGGAGGTCCGCAATGGCCCGAAACCGAGTCGCTATTGTCGGGGCGGGGATGACCCAATTCGTCCGCCGCGCCCAGGAGACCGCCAAAGAACTGGCCTGGGAGGCCGCCAGCAAAGCACTGGAATCCTGCGAGATGACCCTGGACGATATTGACGCCGTTGTCATCGGCTCGGCACCTGAAGCCTTTGACGGCGTCCACATGAAGAGCGAATACCTCTCCGACGGATGCGGCGGCTGGGGCAAGCCGGTCATTCGCGGCTACGTAGGCGGCGGGACCGGGGTCTTCGCCCCCATCCAGGGCTGGTACCACGTCGCCAGTGGCCTCTTTGACACCGTCCTGGTCGTCTGCGAAGAGAAGATGTCCTCCTGCCAGCCCCACCCTCAGGGCGCGTTCCTCACCATCTTTGATCACACCACCGAGCGCCCCCTGGGACCGAACCTCCTCTGGATTTTCGCCCTGGAAATGAACGCCTACATGACCCGCTACGGCCTCTCCAAACGGGATATTGCACTGGTCTCGGTGAAAAACAGGCGCAATGCCGCCGACCATCCGGCTGCGCTCCTGGGCGACCCCAACATCACTGTGGAGGACGTCCTGAACTCCGAGGTACTGGCCTGGCCCGTCCAGCGGCTGGACGTCTCCCCGGTGACCGACGGGGCAGTAGCAGTAGTGATGGCCGCCGAGCATGTCGCTCGCCGCGTGACCAACAAGCCCGTCTGGGTGGAAGGGGTCGGCTGGTGCCTGGATACGGCCTACTGGACCAACCGCGACCTCTCCTATCCCACCTACGTGGAGGAGGCGGCGCGGATGGCCTACAAGATGGCTGGCATCACCGAACCGCGCAAGCAAATCCACATCGCCGAGCCCTATGACCCCTTTGATTACAAGGAACTGCACCACCTGGAGGGATTGATGCTCTTTGACAAGGGCAAGGCCCCGGAAGCAACCGCGCTGGGCATCACCCAGCGGGACGGCGACCTGCCCGTCTGTCCCAGTGGGGGGCTTCTGGGCGTGGGCAACCCCATCGCGGCCGCCGGACTGATGAAGGTAGCGGAAATCTTCTGGCAACTGCGGGGCGAGGCTGGCGCCCGCCAGGTGCCCGGTCAGCCCAAACGGGGCGTCGCCCAGGCCTGGGGCGACCTGATGCAGGTCGGAACGGTCATCGTGCTGGGGGTATCATAAACCCCAGCGAATCGCCACGAGGTGGCTGTAAAGCCGGAGGTAAACCATGAAAGAGTGGGTCTACGACACCGTCTACCTCAGCGAAAAGGACTTTGAAACCGGGCGAGTGCTCTACGAGACCTGGGTGCCCAATGCCCGTTATGCCTGGGACGCGGGAATTGCCATCGGTCGCTACCTGGCGGAACTGAAGGCCGGACGGCTGGTGGGCGTGCACTGCCCCAGTTGCGGGCGGGTTCTGGTGCCCCCGCGCATGTTCTGCCAGGATTGTTTTGTCCCCATTGACGGATTCGTCCCCCTGCAGGACACCGGCACCGTCGTCACCTTCTCCCTCTGCTCCGTCCGCTGGGATATGGTGCGGCTGGAGCATCCCCTCATCCCCGCTCTCATCGCCATAGATGGCGCGTCTCCCGGGATGGGCATCCTCCACCTGCTGGGGGAGGTGGACCCCCAGGCCGTCCGGGTCGGCATGCGGGTGCGGGCCGTCTGGAAGCCCCCTGAGGAGCGAGAAGGGGCCATCACCGACATCCGCTACTTTAAGCCCCTGGAATGAGGAGGTACCATGTCCCTTCTGGAACGAATTGCCCATCCCGATCAGACAAAAGCCTGGTTTGGCGAAATCCCCATCCAGAACCGTTATACGGTAGGCATCGCCGGGGAACGCTTCTTCCGCGAAATCAAGGATCACGGCCGCTTCTGGGGCACCCGATGCTCCCACTGCGACCTCATTTACGTCCCGCCCCGCCTCTACTGCGAGCGCTGCTTTGCTCACCTGGAGGAATGGGTGGAAGTCCCCACCACCGGTCGGGTGCACACCTTTACCGTTGTCCCCCTGGACCTGGATGGCAATCCCCTGCCGGAGCCCCGCATCGTCGCCTTCATCCAGATAGACGGCACCGACGGCGGATTGGTCCACGACCTGGGAGAGGTGGCCCCGGAGGAGGTCTGCATCGGGATGTGCGTGGAGGCGGTCTTCAAGGAGCCGGCGGAGCGCCGGGGGAGCATCACCGACATCCGGTACTTCCGACCGGTCGGGTAGCCCCGCTTCCGAGAAGGGGGTGGCGGCACGCCGCCGCCCCCTTCCTGTGTCGTGTTGTTGACTATACGAAACAAAACTGGAAGGGAGGCCAATTATGAACACACCTGTTCCTGCCACCAACATCGGGACGATCATCTTATGGCTGATCATCATCATTCTGATCATCCTCCTCGTCCTCTACCTGATCTGGCTGTTGACCCGCAGACGGGAGAAGGCCGAAAAAGCCCCGCGCCCTTCTCCCGCTCCCTTTGAAAAGCCGGCCCGGCCCGCCCCGGCTCCCGCCGAGGTTATCTCCCCGCCGCCCACCGCCCCCGCCGAACCCATCCCTCCAGCCGCTGCGGAGGCGGCACCGGCGGCCCCCGACGACCTGACCCGGATAGAAGGCATCGGGCCCAAAGTCGCCCGGGTCCTGGCCTCCATCGGCATCACCACCTTCAAAGCGCTGGCCGAGGCCGACTACAGCCAGGTCAAGCAGGCACTGGTCAACGCGAGATGGCCGTATATGGACCCGGCGGGCTGGATGGAGCAGGCCCGGCTGGCCGCTGAGGGCCGCTGGGAGGAACTGGCCCTCCTTCAGGAACGACTGAAGGGCGGACGTCGGCGGTAACCCACCTCGGAGGGACACCTATGCCTGCCACTGATACTTCGCTCCAGGCCCTGAAGGAAGGTAACCGGCGATATGTGACCGGTCAGGCTCAGCACCCCCGTCAGGATGCCGCGCGCCGGGGGGAGATCGCCCCCCGCCAGTGCCCTTTCGCCGTCATCCTGGGATGCTCCGACTCGCGCGTCCCGCCTGAAATCATCTTCGACCAGGGTTTGGGTGACCTGTTCGTCATCCGCACGGCCGGACATGTGGCGGATCGCGCCGTTGCAGGGAGCGTGGAGTACGCCGTGGAGCACCTGGGCGTCCCCCTGGTGGTGGTCCTGGGCCATACCCGCTGCGGCGCGGTAACCGCCGCTGTCCATAGTGCGCCAGCAGAGGAGACGCCCCACCCCAGCCCCATCGGTTACCTCATAGAAGCCATCCTTCCCGCCGTCCGCCAGACCGCCGACCTCCCCGGCGACCCGGTCGCCAACGCCGTAGACGCCCATATTCGGCTGACAGTGGAATCCCTGGTCGCCGCCTCCCCGGTCCTGGCGGAGCGGGCCCATTCCGGTGCCCTCCGCATCGTCGGCGCACGGTACGACCTGGAGAGCGGAGAGGTAGTCTGGCTGGATTCGGACCTGTAGCGCAAACCCGCAAGAGTTGCGCTACAAGGAAATCTGCGAGGGAAAATGGACGATATTTTTTCAGATATTGACGCTCATACCGAAGCGCACCTGGCTCGCTTGAAGCGGGCGCTGGCCCAACCCAGCATTGCGGCGGAGGGAGTGGGCATCGCCGAGATGGTCGCCCTGCTGGCGGAAGAACTGCACGCCATCGGCTTCCAGGTGGAGACGGTCGCCACTGATGGGACGCCGGTCCTCCTGGCCCGGATGGAGGGACGCCGCCCGGAACGGTTGCTCTTCTACAACCATTACGACGTCCAGCCCGCCGACCCGCTGGAACTCTGGACGTCTCCTCCTTTTGAACCGACCGTCCGGGACGGCAAACTCTACGCCCGGGGCGCTTCCGATAACAAGGGGGCCATCTTTGCCCGGCTGGCGGCGGTGGAATCGTACCGGCGCGTGCGGGGCGACCTCCCCATCGGCCTGACCTGGGTGATGGAAGGCGAGGAAGAGGTCGGGAGCCCTCACCTCCATCAGTTTGTGGCAGCCCGGGAGGATGCCCTCCGAAACGTCATGGGGTGCGTTTGGGAGGCGGGTGGCCGGGATGCCCGGGAGCGGTACGAGATCGGCCTGGGCTGTAAGGGGATTCTCTACGTGGAACTGCGGGTCCGGGGAGCGGCGCGGGACCTCCATTCAGCCAACGCGGCCATCGTGGTCAACCCGGCCTGGCGACTGCTCTGGGCGCTCCACAGCCTCCAGGGGCCCGATGGCCGGGTGCGCCTCCCCGGATTCTACGACGTCGTCCGCCCGCCTACCCCGGCCCAGCGGGCCGCCCTGGCCGATTGGGACTTCCCCGAGGCCGAAGTCCGCGCCCTCTACGGGATTGACCGTTTTCTGGACGGACTGACGGGGATGGCCCTCAAGGAGCGGCTCCTCTTCGGCCCCACCTGTAACATAGACGGCTTCCACAGCGGCTACGGCGGTCCGGGCTCCAAAACCGTCCTCCCCGCCGAGGCAGTGGCGAAACTGGATTTCCGGCTGGTCCCCGACCAGCGGCCAGAGCAGGTCCTGGAGGCGCTGCGGGCCTATCTGGACGCAGAGGGGTTCCCGGATGTGGAGATCGCCTGGTGGGAGGGAGAGGCGCCGTCCGCCGGGGACCCTGACCACCCCTTTGTCCGGATCGCCGTCCGGGCGGCGGAGCGGGTCTACGGGCACCGGCCGGCGCTGTTGCCGATGATGGCAGGGACGGGGCCCGTCTACCTGCTCTGTGGCCAGTTCGGCACGCCGATAGTCACGGCGGGGGTGGGGTACGCCGATTCCCGCGCCCACGCGCCGGACGAGAACATCCGCCTGAGCGATTTCGTGGAGGGCATCCGCTACATCGCGGCCCTGCTGGACGAGTACGAAGGTCAGCCGTGAAGGTAGCGCAGGCT
>JASFBC010000108.1:0-2497 GCA_036172315.1 Anaerolineae bacterium
TTGCGAGCCGACGGCTGGTCGGCTCCATCCGCTAGTTAGGCGGACGCGAGCGGAGCGAGCGGGAGCCTAACTGCGGATGGGTACAGCCGCCGCCCCGTTAGGACGGACGCGAGCGCAGCGAAGCGTCCGTCCTAACGGCACCGAGCTCAGCCGCTGCGACCGAGCGAGCGAAGCGAGCCGAGGGAGCAGTCGGCTGGAGCAAGATGTTGGGCGGCATTATCACGTCTAATCAGTTAGGATAGTCACAAGACGGCGGCGGCTTCCGCAATAAAAACAGTCACCAGTTGATGTTCTATGCCTTCGTCCGCAGTCTAGAACTCGGGAAAATCGCCATACCAACCCAGGAAACCACTGCGGACGAAATGCAGGTACCCTCCAATCGCACGCCGCTCCGCCATTGTCTGAGCGCGTGTGTTCTGCGTCCGTGCACTCATTATTGCAACTTCAAAATGTTTCGGATTGATGACGGGAATAGTACTGTATGTAGTAAAGCGCCTAAAGCAACACCTAGTGTCCAGCAAAGAATCGATCCCCGTAGATTGGTAATAAAGATATAAGTGAAAAGGGCTATAGTACTCATGGCGGACAAAAGTAATGTGCCAAGTCCTATAAATCGAGTATGTATTATTACTCTTGCGAGCCATAGAAAACAAAAACCCATCACGAGGCCAAGAATCAATTCAATGATTAGGAGCCTTGGCAATCTAAGCAGATCGAAAGATGGGGTATGTATGACATTCAATTGGCTGACGACATAGAGAACGAACACAACGAGACCAGACCAGAATCCTGCCATTGCAGAAATCCTGAATTCGAAGTCACTTACAGAGTTAACAATGACCCTCGAGAGAGCCAATAACCCGAGCAAGATAAATGGAACAATTAGCCACTGGACGGCAAATGCGATATAAGATTCCATTTTTACCTCTCTTTTTGTGAGAGTGAAAACCAGCCCACCAAAAAGAATTATCCCTATGATAGCAAAAATGATGCGATTCTGAGTCAAGGCAACTCGTCTATTAGAACTCAACTGGAGTCGTTTGCCGTTTTGAGTCTCAGCTGAGCAACTATCTGATTGTTTTGCGCGCTCCTCAGAAGGTAATTGTGGCAGTACTAATTGAGGTAATTTGCCATACTGGAAAGCAATGCCAACCAATCCTAGCAATACCCAAGTAAGAACTAAAATGTTAAAGCCCTGTAAACTCTCTTTCGGATATAGAAGCATATTGAGTGGGTTCAACCAGTCACCTCCAGCAAGTTTGGACATACCCGAAACGAGAGCCCAAGAGCCGCCAAAAGCAGTAGTCAAAATAACCGCGAGTTTCTGAGCCACCAGAAAGGCGATACCACCAACGACCGCCAAAATTAGAATCGTAGAAGGATCAGGCGATTTACCTCCTGCAATGGCCAGTATGACCCCCAATAATCCTCCCACTGTAGCCCCCATTAAGAAAATGCCCATAAAATAGGATATTATCATCAGAACAGCGCCAATCAATCCACCAATGAAGGCAGACATAACTACCTTATCATTCATGTCTCCCAAAGAGACAATAAGGGCAACGCCTCCTGCTATCAATGCTCCCCAGATGAATCCCCAAAATCCGAGTGTCAGTTTAAGGATGCGATAGCCAAAGAAGCAATTGAACGCTCCCAACACAATTGAAGCTATGGTAACTAGGGTAGCGATTTGATTGATTATCTGTAGTATTCTATTGATGAGATCCACGTTACTGCCTACCTCCCGCAAACACTGTTATGGCTCACCGTGTTCGGATCGCAAGGGCATGATACAGAACTATATGCCCAGAGAATTCACATAGCCGCTCAAGCGCAGGTTAGGCAGCGAAAATTCGCGTGACAATGAAGCCAAGACTAGCGTCCAGCAACTCAGGCCAGATATAACATCTCGTCTTGAGCACAAATCTGGCTCTCGGATTCCCTATTGCCCGCTGTAGTAGAGTTCGGGGCGCCACTAGCGGAGTGCATTCAATCCTACTTGACTTTGAATGAGCGTAATGCAACCACCGCCAGTACAAGCATCAATGGAAAAGAGATACTCCCACATCCGAATCCGGTCGAGAATCCCCTACCCCAGTTTTCCATCTCTCTTTGCGCATCCCTGACTTGCCGACCGGCCTTGAAACCACTTGAGTAACCACAACCCACCAGCAACGAGACCACAACGACGAGAAGTATAGCTGCTAGTACGACTTTGCGTATGGTCTTCACGTTCTTGCCAATCATTTTTGCACCTCCTTACTTGATAAGTTTGCGGCCATGACAGTGATGGTCAATGCGTATAACAAACTCAAACCAGAATTCCACCACAGTGATTCATGAGAGTGCTACCCATCTGCTCAAATGCGGCCCAACGGCACCGAGCTCAGCCGCGGCCGAAGGCCGTCGGCTGGAGCGAGTGGTTGGGCGGCATCTTTGGGGAAGCGAATACCTGTCCCGTGTATTTGGCAATGCTCTTGGTCCATCCAAGGCGAAG
>JASFBC010000109.1:0-1004 GCA_036172315.1 Anaerolineae bacterium
CTTCGCCTCCAATTTCTATCACAATGTGTACTGGTATCCCTTTGTAGGGCGCAAGCGGGTGGAGGCGGCATTGCAGACGAAGTGGGGACGGTTGTTTACTGAGTACGGAGCGGAGGCGGGATACGGGGGCGTGGTGATGCCAGGGATGGAGCCGCGGACGGTGATGACAGCAGCCATCGGTCTGGCGTTGGGAGTAGCAGGAGTTGTTGCTGGGGCCTGGTGGCTGAGCCGGAGGCGGAAATAACCGGCGCGGCCTGGAATAGACGCGGGGTTAGGGGCGGGCGGCGGATGCCGCCTGCCCCCATTCTTCGGGGCTTGGCACCGATGGGGGGCAGGGGCAGGCAGACGCAAGGCCTGTCCCAGACCATAGACCACAGACGACGGTGGTCGGTGGTCTGTCGTCCATCTGGAAAGGACAGCGCAGGCCGTCCGGAGGCCGTAGGCCCTGGGAGGCGGACTTTCCGTCAGCGCTGAACAGTCCAAAAATTCCCCCACAAAGGTCACAAAGGGCACGAAGGGCGTCTGATCCCCTTGTATCCTCCTCAGTACGCTCCGATCTCTTCCAACCGCTCGTCGTCTATGCCGAAGTAGTGGGCAATTTCGTGGCGGAGCGTCCGGGCTACCATGGCGCGGACCTCCTCCGGTGTGCGGCAGCGCATCAGGATGGGCTTCCGGTAGATAGAGATTTTGTCCGGCAGGACCAGCATATAGTTGGACGTACGGCGGGTGAGAGGAACACCGTGATAGAAACCCAGCAGGTCGGCGGGAGAGCGGACGCCCGCCAGCCGCATCGTTCTGCGGTCGGGCCAGTCCTCCACCACGATTTCCACGTTCTCCAGGCGGCTCCGGAAGACCTCCGGCAACGCCTCCAGCGCTTCGGCGACAAATTGCTCAAAGAGGGCCTCTTCCATAGACCACCCTCCAGACACCGTTCCATTATACCCGATAGGAGGGAGAATGGGAAGCCTCAGAATCCAACGTGCCAAGGTAACCATTCAGCCCGA
>JASFBC010000110.1:0-4099 GCA_036172315.1 Anaerolineae bacterium
ACGGCAGACGGGAACAGGAAAACTGTCCACAATCGAGAGGTAGGGGTCGAAATCTATTTCCCGGAGCAAGTCCTTCCAGATGGCCACTTTGACCCATGCCAGGTTCGCAGCCTGGCGAACGAAGGTAGTTCGATGGATGTGACGCAGCCCGGGAAACCAATTGCCCAATGACGGCGGAAGTATTGGAAAATCATCTTGTCTGTCTCGATCCCCAGAAAAGCTCCCATAATCTCGATGGTGAGGACTTCACTGTCGCTCAAGGAGGGTTTCGGCCCACACTGACGCAACCGTTTCCCTTTCAGCCAGTCATCCACAAAGCAAAACACAGCGATAAGAAAAGTGGTGAAATCTTCCATGGGAGACCTCCTGCTGTCTTTTCAGTTTTTCTTTTCTCTGGCAGATTATACAAGGAGGTCTCCGTCTTTGCTAACCCCAAAAAACTTGCACATGGGGTAAGCTTATTACGTGGTGGTCGTCCTGGAGACACGTATTTTACCACAAATAAATACCGAACAGTTCGGGGTGCAGAGGAGAGATTAGCATTACCACATGCGCCTGAGGTGCGCTTAGATTTTGAGATTGCCAATCAGCCAAGAGTTTATGGCCCTCGTAAAGTTGCACCAGCCTTTGGAAAACCTGGAGGTGGTATAGAGTATTGGAGTCCTGATCCGGTTAGAGTGAGAATCATCAGGTGGCGCGATTTGAGATAAAGTGCTAAACACCCATGTCATTAATATAAAGGGAGGCTTCTCGTGTTTGCAACCCAAGATATGGCAGTTAAACTAACGATTGACGAGCCGCTGGACGCTTATCAAATACTAAAGGGAAAACTTGTCCGTCCGATCAAGTCTCTGGAAGAAGATAGTTTGTATTACCTTTTTCAGGATGAGAATGGTAAGTGGTTGGTTATCAAGCCACGATACGAGGGTGATCAAGTTGAAGAAGTTTCCCTTGATAAGCGGATTCAGGTGGCTGTAGCTTCTATTACAGATCAAAATGTGATCCGCAGTGATTGCTTCCGGTTAAACCAGGTCAGTTATTTTGGCATTGGATCCATAATCAGATCCGAGGATTAGTAGATTTGGTGCTTCACAAACTTTCTCTACATTGTCTAGCGATAGGACTTCCCCCTGTGGCTTTACAATTACCGCGCTCGCACCTACGACCTGCTGCTGGGGCGGTTTGTCAGTGCGGACACGGTGGTGCCGGAGCCGGGCAACCCCCAGGCGCTGAACCGGTACGCGTACGTTTACAACAACCCGCTCCGCTATACCGATTCCACTGGACACTTGCCTTGGTGGGTCTACGCAGCAGGCGCAGTAGGACTATACGCTGTAGGGCGTGTGGGTTACGAAGTTGGGGCATTGATTGTGCCCGGGGGCGATCAGGCGCGACGAGATCGAATCGGTGGTGGCCTTGTAGTAGAGCTTTCAGATGTTATTCAAAGGGAATCAGCGGCCCACTCTGTGGATCCGGAGTTGGTTAGTGCAGTTCTGCGTCACGAGAGTGCAGCGTTTGAGCGGAGACTTTTGACCCTCTGGCCGACTATGCAACCAGGTCTTATTGCCAACGCAGCGGAATTTGTTCAGAGCGAGATCCAGGGTGATATGGCATCAATAGGACCTGGGCAAATGCAACTGCGGCGTGCCCGAGAGTTGGAAGAAATGGGCTACGTCACTGCGCGAAGAAACGACCTTGAACGCAGACTCGCTTTACTGAACAATGAAACAGCGGTGGAGTATGTGGCTGGAATGCTACAATACGTCTCAGAGCGGTTGCGTTCTTTCCCGGAGTTCAACGATCTGGAGATCGAACAGCAACACAGGCTCATTCTCATCGCCTACAACTGGGGCTGGACAGAGGAATTTCAAAAACGGCTCCGGGATCGGGGATTCATCGGAATGATTGAACGCTCCGAGTACGATAACCAGACGCTTGATGAGTATCTGCGTTGGAGGGAGAGCCGATGAGTATCAAATCATTGGTTATAGCTCTATGCTGGTTATGGTTGGTTTGCTCGTTAGCCGCCTGTACCACGAGATTTGAACCCATCGAGTTAACAGCACTTCCAGTAAGCGTATCTCAACCAGGTAGCCAAGAAGTTGATGTGGAAGTGGTTCTTGCAAGTGTTAAAAGCCGAGTCCAAGAGATACTGCCGGATGCTTATCTCGAGTTTTTCGGGTTCTCGGGTGACTGCCAGGAATTGCCGCACCTACGTGGCGTAATCAATCTGACCTTTGATCAAGTTAAAAGAGGGCTAACGAGGCGACAAGTACTCTCGGCATCTGCTTCTGTAAACACGGTGGAGGGAACAATGGATCTGGACTTTGCTGATCTTTCCTCTTACTATATTTCGTCATCCCCTTTGGTGTTGCAAGAGGGCTTGCCTGTCAAGGAAATTGCGCGCTTGGCCAGTGAGAATATCATCAAGTTGGGAGTAGCACCATGCGACGTACATTTGACTCGGTTGGGTGGTCGTGATGCATGGCTTGTAGAATGTACAGCACCTGGATCGGGTCCGTTAGGGCCGCGAAAATGCCTTTTTGAGATAGATCCCTTCACCGGACAGGTTCGTGGCGCGCAACAATGACTTCTCAACACGGAAGATTAGGGGATGCCACAAACGCAAGCCAAGGGCAGCGATGCTCGCCCTGGCTCTGGCTGGGTCTCGTCTTGATAACCATGGCTACTATAGGTCGAGCATGTATCTTTCGCCCCGCTACGCATTATCCCGGATCGCACTTCAACCGGGGTACAAACGCTGCTTGGCTTGATGTTGAATGGGTTAACGAGCCTCATAGTGCACAAGAGATCACCACCCTGGCTGATGATCTGGCTCGACGTCAGATACGGTATGTTTTCGTGTATGCCAGTTACCTGAAATCCAATGGCCGATTCAACCCCACCTACGGCTATATGCGCAGTTTTGTATCGCAGCTCAAAGCGGCAAACCCTGCTCTGCATATACAGGCCTGGATTGGCTTACCCCTTAGATATGTCGATCTGAACGACGCTATGCGTGAAGAGATTATCCGGTTTTGCGCTGATCTTGTTCGCACGACTGGGGTTGATGGTATTCATCTCGACCCGGAACCCATTCCCAGATAGTCTCCCTGTTAAGTGTTGACAGGGAACACAATGGTTGTTAGTAGCTCTTTAATAGTCCAAATATGATCGGTCAGTCCAGCCGCCATAGCCGGTGAGCGGGGTACCCAACGGCGACCGGGGGCATCAACCTCCAAACGCAACGTTTTGAGCGGTCGGGCCAGGTTGTACACCAAGTCTTCCCAAGCGGCCGAGGCCGGATCCATCTCCAACTGCTTGGAAAAAGCCAATGTCTTGCCCGCCAGGCGACCATTGAAGAGCCGCATCGTGAGATGGGTCCGTTCCACGTAGGCCGTGCTCCTGCCCAGCCGTTCCAAGACCTCTTCCTCCTTGCCAAAGACAACGCGCCGTGGGGTTCCGACCACCCGTCCGTTCTGGCGCTGCTTGACCACTTGCAGGTACTGCCAGCCCGCCTGAGGCTGTTTCCGGGTCGGGGGTCGTCCAACGCCTGGGTACTCCGGGACAACCCCGTACACCGCCACCATCGCCTCAGCGATGCCACCCCAACCATCCGAGACCGGCGGCGGTGGCACCTCCGGATGCCCCCGGCGTTTCAGTCTCTCCAAGACCTGCCGACCGGCTTCCGTCTCCGTTTTGGCCCCGGGCCACACGCAGGCGGGTGTCCATATCCATCAGGGTGGCGCGCCGGAACGGCCCACTTTCGGCGGTCTCTGGGTGGCCTTTTTTTTCACCCTTGTGGCCCACGTAGGCCCATAGGCTGTCCAGTTGACCGCGCTGGATCCGATAGCGGGCCAGCAACTCCTCTTCCATCGCTTCGGCATGCTGAGCGGCGTCGCGCAACCAATCCAGAATGGTGTCTTCCTTGTGTCCTTTGACGCGGGCCAGACTGCTGATCCGATTCCCTTCCGCCAAAAGGGCGAGGGTCTCAATGATCTCATTCTTGGGCGTGCGACGACGGTAGAAGATCGTGCCTTTAGTTTCTGTGAACGTACGCCCACACGTGCGGCACATGTAGCGTTGGCGACCCGCCCTG
>JASFBC010000111.1:0-7296 GCA_036172315.1 Anaerolineae bacterium
GACTCTTTGATCGCCAGCGACTCCCGATAGAGCCGCATCGCCCCCTCCAGGTCGCCCTGCACCGCCAGGATCCCGGCCATCTCGTGCAGCGTCGCCGACTTCCCCTGCAGGTTGCCCAGAGACTCTTTGATCGCCAGCGACTCCCGACAGAGCCGCATCGCCCCCTCCAGGTCGCCCCGCACCCGGTGGATATAGGCCATCTCGTGCAGCGTCGCCGACTTCCCCCGCAGGTCGCCCAGAGACTCTTTGATCGCCAGCGACTCCCGATAGAGCCGCATCGCCCCCTCCAGGTCGCCCCGCACCGCCAGGATCCCGGCCATCCCGTGCAGCGTCGCCGACTTCCCCCGCAGGTCGCCCAGGGATTCATCAATCTCCAGCGACTCCCGATAGAGCCGCATCGCCCCCTCCAGGTCGCCGAAAACCCGAAGGAACCAACCCGTATAGAAGCGCAGAATGCTTCCTTCCCGGTCATCCCGCATGCCGGCGGCTCGTACCAGGTCCCCGATCGCCCGCCGGGCCAGGAGGGTTTCCAGCCCTCCTTTCCCAAACTCCGAATAAGCCCGCGAGCCCAGCGCTCGCATAGCCCGGAAGAATCCCTCCTCCGCCTGCGCGCGGGCCTCCGACCCCAGACGGGTCCGGGCAAAGGGCACCAGCGCCGGGTGGACCGAGTAGAGGTAAAGCGTCTCCTCCACCCGCGCGCCCAGGGGCACCACCTCCCGCTCCAGGAGCCCCCGGTCCCAGAGGCGGTGGAGGGCTTTCGCGGCCTGCTGCGCCGGTTTCTCCCCGGGTTCCTGCGCCAGCCAGGCCGCCTCGTAGAGCACCGGCGCGGCCAGCCAGTCGGTGAACGGCCCGGAGAAGAGGGTCAGGCGGGCCAGGGCATCAGCCAGCGCGGGCTCCTGCTGCGCTAACGGCGCCAGGGAGAATTCAAAGCAGGCCCGCAGCGTGTCGTGGCGGCGGCCCTCGTCCCACCGCTCCGCCGCCTCCGGCAGGATAGCCTCCACCCGCTCTACAAATTCCTTCAGCGTTTCAATCCCCTGGTCAAACCGGCGGGCCAGCAACTTCAGCGCCAGCGGGTGACCACCCACCCGGCGGTTGAGCGCCCGCATCCCCTCCTCCGTCAGCGCGTCCTTCCGGGCGGATACCCACGCCGAGAAAAGCCACGCTCCGGCCCGGTCGTCCAGCCCCGATACTTCTACCCGCTCCTCACCGGAGAGGTCTGTCCGCTCCCGGCTGGAGACCAGGAGGGCCACTCCCCGCGCGGGGAGTCCCTGGAGGAACCGGTGGAGGGCCCGCGCGTCGGTGTTTCCTTCATCCCCGGCCCGGAGGAGAGTCTCAAAGTTATCCAGGGCCAGGAGGTAACGCGCCTGCCGGAGCGCGCCGGCTACCCGCTCCCGCCGTCTCTCCATATCCAGTTTCGGGTCCTCCGGCAGCCCCAGGAACTCCTCCATTTGCTTCAGGACCCCTGCCTGCGAGGGAAGGGGGTCCAGCGGGATACCCAGGACACCCCCGTCAAAAGCCCAGGCGAACCGCTCGGCCGCCCGGCGCAGGAGGGCCGTCTTGCCGATACCGCCGGTGCCGTGGAGGGTAATCACAGCGCTCCGCTTCGCTTCGTGCCCTGTTACCAACCGCTCACCGATGTCCACCAGTTCCCGATGGCGGCCGAAGAAGCCGGTCTTCGGTGCGGGAATCTGGGAAAGGTCCATGCGCGGCGCGGGCGCCCGTACCTCCAGACCCTTCCCCTCCGGTAGGCGGAACTCCGGGAGGGCCGGCCCCTGGACGTAGAGGACGGGGATACCGAAGGCCAGACGGCGCATCTCTACAGGGAGCGTGGTATCGCTGAGGACGGCCAGGCGGCCCTGACGGATCGCCTCCAGGACGGACTCGCGCTGAAAGAGATACTCGTAGAAGCGAAGGGCGAACTGGAGCGCGCTGATGTAGGGCACCGTCAACTGCATCCCAATGACAAAGGGCACGCCCTGGGCGCAGAGGAGCGCGGCCAGGTTGGCCTCCCGGCTCTCCCCGGGCGCCGCGCTCAGGCAGGCAGAAAGGACAGCCAGGGAGACCCGGCCGCGCAGGAGGTCGGCCACCTGGCCGGCCTCCACCGGGTCGGAGGCGCCGGCAGGCGTCTCAAAAAGCAGGTGGGCGGTCTTCCCGTCCCAGATGCCGTGGCCGGTGAAGTGGAAGATGCCGCCATACACCCCGGCCAGGTTCGCCCCCAGGCAATACGCCGTCGGCGGCACCACTTTGATCAGGTCCACCGGTGGGTCGGCCTTCTGGAGAGCATCCCTTACTTTCGCCCATTCCTCCTCCACGCTCAAAGCATAGGGCGCGGGCTCTCCTCCGGGGGTCAGGAGCGGGTCGGCGGGGACGAAGAGGAACCTCACCCTATCCCCGCCTTCGGCGGCGCCACGGGAGGGGATCGGGGGGCAGGGGGAGGAAACCGCGCGCGCCAGGCCATAGCGGGCAGCCAGGAAGCCACTGCCGTCGTGGAGATACTCCCAGAGGACGGAGTGGAGGTCAGGGAGGCCCGGCGCGGGCGGCGGGACGGCGATGAGCAGGAGGCCGTCAGGCCCAGGGGCATGGGGGAGCGCGTCCAGCATCTGGCGGGCAAGGGAGTGCTCCGGGAAGAGCGCCTCGTAGAGGCGCTGGCCGTAGCGGGAGGGGTCGGCGAAGAACTCCGCTGCTTGCTCCTGGTTCAGGGCCAGAGCGGCCGGCGGGAAGGAGTGGCTGGGCCGGCCGTTAGCCGCCACAGCGATGCGGTCACCGTCGGGGGAAAGGGTGAGTGTCAGCATCGGACCTCCGGTTCCTCATGCGGGCTTTACGGGCGAGGCACCTCCAGCGCTACGGGGCGCCGGATAGGAGCACCAGGATAAGCGCCAGCAGGGCCAGGGTGCCCAGCGCGAAGGCGACCTGGGCCCACTGGAGGGAACGGCTCTTGCGGTCAAAGAGCGCATGGAGCAATTGCCGCATCCCGGTCAGATGGGCCAGAGGTACCTCCAGACGGCGGGGCATTACCACGTCCAGTGCCAGGAAGAGGGCCAGGACGTAGAGGCCAGCAGCCAGGCCACCCAGGACGCGGACGGCGGGGAAGGCCAGGTAGCGGGGGTTGTCCTTGAAGGCCAGGACGCCGAAGAAGAGACCCAGGAGAGTGGTGACCAGGGTGATCAGTTGCCGGGCCGCGCCTTCCAGCGCGTCCAGGGATTTCTGCTCCAGGTCCCGAAAGTACTCCATCAGCCGCTCATCGGCAGGAGTGAGGGGAGCGGATGGGGCAATGGAGGCGGAATCCTGCGTGGGGGGAGGTAAGTCGGCGCTCATGGGGCACTTCGCGGCTCACGGAGGATCACTTTGAAGGGGCGCTGGCAGTAGTTACACCGGACAACGTACTCCTGCGGCCCCGGAGCAGGCAGGGGCCGGTAGCGCAGGCGGAGAGCCTGTGCTCCCTTCGCTGCCGGCTGGACCTGCATCAGTTCGGCCATGCTGTAGGTATTTGTCCTCCCACAGTGAGGGCACTCGGTAAAGAAACGGTCGGGCATAGAACCTCCGGCAGGAAGCAGGTACGGGGCGCCCATACTACGGCGACGACAGTTTCCGGCTCACCTCACACCCTGTCTCAGTATAATCAGCACCCGCGCGGCGGCTGCGCTGGCATGGGCCACCGTCTCCGGGATGTCCATCGGGCCCACGGCAGTGCCGGCCAGGAAGACCCCGGGGCGCTCTGTTTCCATCGGGCGCAGGTTGCCATCGGCGGCGGTCAGCCAACCGGTGGCGTCTACGGCAATGCCCAGCATTTCGGCCAGGCGACGGGTCTCGGGACGGGGAACCAGTGCGGGTGCCACTACCACCAGATCCGCCGCAATGCGCACTTGCCGGCCGGAGAGGGTATCTGCGCCCAGCACCATCACCCGCCCGTTCTCCGCAAACACCCGCGAGACCTTCCCGCGCAGATAGACCACGTCCTCTTTCTCCATAGCCCGCTGGATGAACTCGTCGTATCCTTTGCCCGGGGAACGGATGTCAATGTAGAAGATGTACGCCTGTCCATCGTGGACCCGGTGGCGGTAGAGGATGGCCTGCTTGGCGCTGTACATGCAGCAAATCTTGGAGCAGTGGGGGAGATGGCGCGCCGGCTCCCGGGAGCCAGCGCACTGGATGAAGACCACTTCCTTCGGCTCGCGGCCGTCGGACGGGCGCAGAACTTTGCCCGCAGTGGGCCCGGACGCCGAGAGCAACCGCTCAAAGCCCAGCGCGTCTATCACGTCCGGAATCTTGCCGCCGCCGTACTCCGGCATGTTCTCCAGACTGTAGAGATCGTACCCCGTCGCCAGGATGATAGCGCCGACCTCCGTCTCCACGAAGGTATCCGTCTGCTCGTAGGCAATGGCGCCGGTGGGACAGAACTTCTCGCAGGCCCGGCACCGTCCCTTCTGGAAGTAGATGCAGGCCTCCCGGTCTATGACAGGTTTGTTGGGGACGGCCTGCGGCGAGAGGGTGTAAATGGCCTTCCGGAGGCCCAGTCCCCGCTGGAATTCCGCCGGTACTTTAGATGGGCATTTCTCCTGGCACAGGCCGCATCCGGTACATTTCTCCCAGTCCACATAGGCCGCGCGGCGGCGGATGCGCACCTGGAACCGTCCGACCTCGCCGGTCACCGACTCTACTTCCGAGTAGGTGAGCAACCGGATATTCTCGTGGTAACCAACCTCCACTGTCCGGGGGGTCAGGATGCACTGGGAGCAATCCAGCGTGGGGAAAGTCTCCGAGAGTTGGGCCATACGGCCGCCGATGGAGGGCAACCGTTCCACCAGCACCACTTCGTAGCCCGCGTTGGCAATATCCAGCGACGCCTGCATTCCGGCGATCCCCGCGCCGACGACCAGCACTCGGGGCACCGGCTTTGTTTGTCCTTCCATCAAATCGCTCCTTCTACAGAGGAGGCAGGAGGACTGCAATCCTGCCCCTTTACCCGATCTCCACCAGTACCCGGTCCTTCTCCACATCGTCGCCGGGGCGGACGTGGATGGCTTTGACCACGCCGTCCTGCCTGGCGTGAAGTTCGTTCTCCATTTTCATCGCTTCCAGCACGCAGACCGGGTCTCCAGCACGGACCTGTTGTCCCACCTGGACCAGGACACGGGTGATTTTGCCGGGCATAATGGCCAGGACCGCGCCCGCACCGGCAGAGGCTGGCGCGGCCGCTGGCGGCGTAGGAGGCGGCGCGGCGGCCGTCACCTTCAGCCCGCTCACCTTCATCGTGTACGGCCGACCCTCTACCGTCGCGCGGTCCTCCTCCAGCACAACGGTGTAGGCAATGCCATCCACCAGGACTGTGCCCTCCGGGGTTACCTCTACCACGAACGGGCGCCCGTTGACCGTCACCGTGCCACCCTCGGCGACAACCGGATACTCCACGCTATCCAGAACCAGAGTGAACTCCCGTTTCAACCCGTGCCTCCTCGGAGAGAATCAGGAGAATCGGAAGGATAGAGAAGATTTGATTCCCCGGCTTCTTTACCTCAGCCCACCGGCGCCTTCCAGGATACCGGTCCAGCGGCCGCTGGCGGGCCGCCAGGTCGTCTTCCAGGGAGAGAGGGCCGGGGACGGTAGGGTGGGGGGCTCTTTTCGGGCCTGCTCCTCCAACCGGTGCAGGAGCATCCCGGCGATGGCCGCCGCGATTGGTTCTTTCCCGTCGCTTCCCCGCGCGCGGCGTTCCAAGAACGGGCGGGCAATCTGGGGGAAAAGCGCATAGGAGATGACATCCTCCTCGCTGCGGGCGATCGCACCGATCTCTTCCCACGCCTCCGGCATCCCAGGCGGCAGGAGGTCTGCCGGGCGGCAGTCTATAGGCTCCTCGTCGCCGATGACCCGTCGCTTTACTTCGGGGTCAATGGGCGCCGGGGGACGGCCATAGTAGCCGCGCACATAGTTCTTGACCTCTTCGGGGATAATCTTATACCGTTCGCCCAGGACCACGTTAAGAGTCGCCTGGGTGCCGACGATCTGGCTGGACGGCGTGACCAGCGGTGGGTAGCCCAGTTCCGCCCGCACGCGGGGGACTTCCTCCAGGACCTGGGGATACTTGTCCTCCGCTTTCTGCGAGCGCAATTGGGAGACCAGATTGGAGAGCATCCCGCCGGGAATCTGGTACTGGAGAACGCCCACGTCCACGCCGAAGAAGCCGCTCTCGTAGCGGGCGTATTTGCGACGGACCTGGGCGAAGTACTCGGCGATCTCGGCCAGCAAATTCAGGTCCAGGCCCGTATCCCTCTCTGTTCCCTGGAGCATAGCGACGACGGACTCGGTGGGGGAGTGGGATGTGCTCATAGAAAGGGACGAGATGGCCGTATCCACGATGTCCACCCCGGCCTCCATGGCCTTGAGCAGTGCGGCGGTCGCCATGCCGCTGGTGGTGTGGGAGTGGAAGTGAACCGGGAGGCCGATCTCGGCCTTGAGGCGGCGGACCAGTTCATACGCGGCGTACGGGGTGATCAACCCCGCCATGTCCTTGATACAGATAGAGTCCGCGCCCAGGTCAGCCATCTGGCGGGCCAGATGGACGAAATAGTCTATGCTGTAGGGCGGGCCGATGGTGTAGCAGAAGGCAGCCTGGACGTGGGCGCCCTCCCGTTTGGCGATGGCCATCGCCCGCTCCATATTGCGGATGTCGTTGAGGGCGTCAAAGATACGGAAGATGTCTATGCCGTTGGCCCGGGCGCGGACGATGAACCGCTCCAGCACGTCATCGGGGTAGTGGCGATAACCGACGATGTTCTGGCCGCGCAGGAGCATCATAAAGGGCGTGTTGGGCATAGCCTCCCGGAGCCGGCGCAGACGGTCCCAGGGGTCTTCGTCCAGGAAGCGCATGGCAGAGTCAAAGGTGGCACCGCCCCACATTTCCACGGCCCAATAGCCTACCCGATCCAATTTCTCCGCGATGGGAAGCATGTCGTCGGTGCGCATCCGGGTCGCCAGCAGCGACTGATGTCCATCTCGCAGGACCAGATCGCAAACCTGTACGCGTTTTGCCATGATTGCTCACCTCCAGGATTTTACTCCAATGGCTCCAGCGGCTCGCGGCGGAGGAGCCAGGAGGCTGGAATTTCGGGAGCCAAAAGTGCGGCCATTCCACCGACGATGGCACAGGTGGTATCGCAGTTTCCCTTGCCCCGAATGGTCCACCAGAGGACTTCTTCAAAATTGTCTAAATGATGGGCATCGCTCCCGTCGGGCTGTTGGCCGGCATGCATATTTTATTATGAGCGCGAATGGGTATCTTGTCAACTGGTAGCGCAGGCCGCT
>JASFBC010000112.1:0-2135 GCA_036172315.1 Anaerolineae bacterium
GGGCCGCTTTCTCCGACCGCGTTCTGTGCGGTGACGACGTAGTACAGCCCCTCCTCGCCGTCCCAATCCAGGTAGCGCCCCCGCCGCAGGCCGGAGGCGATGCGGTGGGCAGCATCCACCGGCACCGGCGCGGTGGCACTATGGTCAGCCGCCCGGCGGCGGTGTAGGTGTAGACAGTCGTGCCGCCCGTCCAGTCCTTCACCCGTACCAGGCGTCCTGCCGCATCATGGGTGTGGGTCACCACCTCCCCAGTAGGATAGACCAGGTGCGTCCGCCGCCCCGCTGCATCGTACCGGTACTGCGCCTGGCCCGTGGGCGTCTCGATGAACAGCGGCCGGTAGAGCGCGTCATAGTCATAGATGGTGGTGTCCGTGCTGTCGGTCATCACAGTGCAGTTGCCTATGTCAATTGTTAAGGTGCTGGTTCTGAGTTCACTCACAGCCGATCAGGGTCGCTCTCCTTCACTCCTGACCGGCCGATCACACACTCACTCAGCCTCTTTGCCCAGATAATCCGCCATCCACTCATCAATGGCCCGCAGCATCTGCTCCAGAAATCCGGTGTAATCTGCCATCCTTTCTGGAGGGGATATACCGAAGCTGAATGCCGAGACGTATTCCTCATATTGGCTTACAGCAACACAACGTCTGTAGCGCAATTCTGTATAATCTTGGAAATCGGCACAGGCGAAACGAATTTGGTCAGCCACCAAGTTTTGATATCCTATCCAATCTGGGGTCATATAAGGCGTAATGCGAAATGCATTGTAGAACCACTCCCTTTGAATGTGACGATATCCGCTCACGGCGGCTTGGCTGTTTCGAAATCGGTATATTGCATATCCTCCTATTGCACTCCTACTATCGCAAATGAACCGAGTAGAGAAAGCCTCCTCGGCACCTACGTTGTCCTCATAGGCGAGTTCCGTTGGTGGATGCTCGAACCGGCAATCTGATGAGAGATCTGATAAATGAATAAAAAGCTCCCGGAGTGCAAAATCCCGCACCTTCGGCGTCGGAGTAGGTGCTGGGATGGGCCACAGAACCTGGGGAACCACTAAGCAACTTACTGTCGCGAGTAATAACAGAACACCAAGCAGAGTAGTGACAAGGACGATCTGTCTGCTCATTGCCTGCCTCTTTCGTTCAGAGCCTGGATTCGGGCTACCTGTTTCAGATCCGCGGTGCGCTGTCCCACCATCTGGCCGGCTTCAACTGAGGAGCCCACCGGTTGAACACCTCACAGAACCTCTCCGCCGTGAGAGGGATTCTCTCGTTGTACAGATCAAGTCCTATCTGGATACCGGCCTGATCCTCAGGCTCATCATAGTAGGTATGCCACCCTATCTCGCCCTCAGCGATTCTCTCCCGGTACCACTCGGCATTTCGATACTCCTGATATTGAGCCGCACCCGCGCCTGCCTTCAATTCAAAATCAGTGAATCCCGCAGCCCTTCCAACATAACCATAGTGGATATTGGCCACGGCTTCGTACCAGTACCAGTCGCAGCACATGTGAATGTTCTTTCCGCCCCAGGCGAACTCTCCCTTTGCATTCAAGATGTCTCTCTTGAAATCCCAAGGCGCGCCTGTCTTCACCATTTCGATCCATATCCAGTAGGCCAGTGCTTTAGGAGGAATATCCAGAGCAGGACAAGGTCCCACTATAGGTGGGAGCGGAGGAGGTAAAAGAATAGGCGTCGGGATGATGGATATTCCCAAAGCAAGTTGATTCAAGTAGCGTATGGTTCTGGCTTCTGGACTGACAGCGTTTGTGCGCATCGCCTCCAAGAGCCACTGTGTTGCAGCCTCATCGCTGGGGTCACATCCATCCTGAGAACAGAGGGGCCCAAATGGAGAGTTGCCGATGGGATCAACAAAGTTGACCGGATTCGCAAGCACATACAGGTAGGGATTCAACGTCAAGGGCCGGCGGTGGTCGCCTCCCCACACATCCCCCTGCGTAAACCTCCCCACCCCCGGCGCATACCACCGCGCCCGCAGATACACCAGCCCCACCGCCGCATCCTGCCACTCCCCGGTGTAGCCGGGCCCGGGGAGCGCACCGCCCGCCTCCTCGCCGTACGGCGTCCACTCGCGGGTCTGCACCACCGCGCCCGCGCCGTCCACCGTCTG
>JASFBC010000113.1:0-3257 GCA_036172315.1 Anaerolineae bacterium
AAGGACGGCCGAACTGCCGATCGCTGAAATAGACCTTTTGCAGATTCCGGCGGCCCAAGGCCGGTTCAGGTTTCTGGACCATGCCGTCAAGGACGAAAAGTACTACCTCCGGATACCGGCCGGCCTTTCTCCCGAAGCCGCGGCAAAAGTCTATGCCGATGTCAGGAGGATAATTCGGGCGATGGGCTGCCGGGACATGGTTCGGGTGGACCTGCGGGGCGACGCAACCACCCTGTATTATCTCGAAGTGAACGCCAACCCGGGCAAGAACCGCTTTAGTTACCTAACCACTGCGGCCTACACGCTGGGGCTGGAGTACGATTCGGTCATCGCCTTTATCCCGTACCAGGCAATGCAGAAATACGGGATGAAGATACCCAAGAAACTGGCGGAACTTGTGGAGCCGGTGATGCGCCTATTTTCCCCCGGGGAAAAAGAGCGAGGTGGAATATGAAGACGGTAGTTGCTGCCGCACTGGGCGAATGTGTCCACGTCGCCGGGGTCATGAACTTCCTCCGGCTGGCCGAAGCGGCTGGCTGGCGGACGGTCTTCCTAGACCCAGCAGTGCCGATAGAGCGGGTGCTGGAAGTCGCCCGCCGCGAACAGGCCGACCTGGTCGGCGTCTCCTACCGCCTGACGCCGGAGACGGGCGAGCGGCTCCTGGCCCGGTTCGCCGAGGCCGCCGACGACCTGCGCAGCGCGGGGGTCCGCTTCGCCTTCGGCGGTACACCCCCCGTTGCCGAACGGGCCCGCGCCATCGGTTTCTTTGAACGGGTCTTCGTCGGCGGCGAGCCGGAGACCGAGGTCCTGGCCTACCTGAAGGGCCGGCCCGTGGAGGGCCGCACCGAAGCCGATTTCCCCCAGAAAACGGTGGAGCGCATCCGCTGGAAGGCCCCCTACCCCATCCTCCGCCACCACTTCGGCCTGCCCACGACGGAGGCCACACTGAGGGGCGTCGCCCGTATCGCCGAGGCCGGCGTCCTGGACGTCATCTCTCTGGGCATAGACCAGGACGCGCAGGAGAACTTCTTCCATCCCGAGCGGCAGGACCCCCGCCGGCGGGGCGCAGGCGGCGTCCCCGTCCGCACGCCCGACGACTACCGCGCCCTTTATCAGACCAGCCGGAGGGGGAACTACCCCCTCATGCGCACCTACTCCGGCACCGACGACTTCATCCGCCTCGCCGAGATGTACGTAGAGACAATCAACGTCGCCTGGTGCGCTATCCCCATCTTCTGGTTCAACCGAATGGACGGACGCGGCCCCTGGGACCTGGAGGGCTCCATCCGGGAGCACCAGAGGGTCATGGCCTGGTACGGCGAACGGGGCATCCCGGTGGAACTGAATGAGCCGCACCACTGGGGCTTACGGGACGCGCCGGACGTCGTCTTTGTCGCCTCGGCCTACCTCTCCGCCTACAACGCCCGCGCCTTCGGCGTCCGGGATTACATCGCCCAACTGATGTTCAACAGCCCGCCGACGCTCTCCGACCGGATGGACCTGGCGAAGATGCTGGCGATTCTGGACCTGATCGCGCCGCTGGCGGGGCCGAACTTCCGCATCTGGCGGCAGACCCGGACGGGCTTGCTCAGTTACCCGTTGGACCCGGACGCCGCGCGCGCCCATCTGGCGACGACAGTCTACCTGCAGATGGCATTGAGGCCGCACATCGTCCACGTTGTCAGCCACACTGAGGCGCACCACGCCGCCACTGCCGACGATGTGATAGAGGCCTGTCGGTTGGCCCAGCGGGCGATAGATAACGCCCTGCGCGGCCAGCCCGATATGACGGCCGATCCGGCGATACAGGCGCGCAAGGAGGAACTGATCCGGGAGGCTCAGGTGACACTGGCGACCATCCGCGCGCTGGCTGGCCCGGAGGTGGCGGACCCCCTCACCGACCCGGCCACCCTGGCCCGCGCGGTCACCGTGGGGATTCTGGATGCCCCGCACCTGCGCAATAACCCCTTCGCCCGAGGGCAGGTCGTCACCCGCATAGATGCCCGGGGGGCCTGTGTGGCTGTAGATCCGATCACGGGGCGAGCGCTTTCGGAGGAAGAGCGGGTGGCCAGCTTGGGCATCCGACTTTGAAGGAGGGGGAAGATGGAACGGAAGACATGCTATACGGTGATCGGCGCCGGCCACGGCGGCAAGGCCATGGCCGCCCATCTGGCCCTGATGGGCTTCCCGGTCACTCTCTACAACCGGACGCCGGAGAATGTCGCCGCCATCAAGGCCCGGGGCGGGATTGAACTGGAGAGTTTTGAGGGCGGCCCCCGGGGCTTTGCCCGCCTGACGCACGTCACCTCGGATATGGCGGAAGCGCTGGCGGAGGCAGACATTGTGATGGTCGTGGTGCCCTCCACCGCCCACGCCGACATCGCCCGGGCCGCCGCCCCCCATCTGCGGAATGGGCAGATCGTTGTCCTCAACCCCGGCCGGACCGGCGGCGCGCTGGAGTTCACCAAAATCCTGCGGGATAGCGGCTGCGATGCCGACGTCACCGTCGCCGAGGCGGAGACGCTCATCTACGCCAGCCGCTCCGAGGGGCCGGCCCAGGCCCGCATCTTCAGCATCAAGGAGGCCGTCCCCATCGCCGCGCTCCCCGCCACCCGCACCCCGCGCGTCCTGGAGGCGCTGGCCCCTGCCTACCCCCAGTTCATAGACGGCGTCAACGTCCTCTACACCGGCCTGAACAACATGGGCGCCATCTTCCACCCCGCGCTGACCCTCCTCAACGCCGGGCGGATAGAATCCACCGGCGGCAACTTCCAGTTCTATATTGAGGGCGTCACCCCATCGGTGGCGCGGGTGCTGGAGGTGCTGGACCGGGAGCGGGTGACCGTCGCGGCGGTGCTGGGCATCCGCGCCCGGACGGCGCTGGAGTGGCTGAAGATGGCCTATGATGCCACCGGCGCCAACCTCTACGAGGCCATCCACAACCAGCCCGGCTACCACGGTATCAAGGCCCCGCCCACGCTGAACCACCGCTACATCTTCGAGGATGTGCCGATGAGCCTGGTGCCTATTGCCTCCTTCGGGCAGCACTATGGCGTCTCGGTGCGCGGGATGGATAGCATCATCCGTCTGGCCTCCATCATCCACCGCACCGACTACTGGCGGCGCGGCCGTACCCTGGAGCGGATAGGGATTGAGGGAATGAGCGTGAGCGAACTCACCCGTTATGTGCTGGAAGGAGAGCTTCCATGACCGTTCTGATCGGCACCAGCGGCTTCAGTTACGATGACTGGGTCGGG
>JASFBC010000114.1:0-6044 GCA_036172315.1 Anaerolineae bacterium
GGATACACCATCCACACCGTCGCCAGGCCGAAGAGGGCGCCGGTGAGCATGCGTCGCAGAGGGGTGCTTTCTATGGGGACAAATCCCGCCGTCGGGAAAAGGAGGGCCAGTATCTGGCCGACAAATTGGAGCCCTCCGTCCAGAGCGACGGGCGCAACGCCCACGAGCAAGTATGCCCACAGAGGCAATGGATGCCAGCGACGGCGGGTCAGGGCGAAAGCCAGCCCGGCCAGGAAAATGGTCCCGTAAATGGCGATATCCCGCTGGCACAAGGCCACCTTGTAGCCCAGGACTGGGTTGCCGATGAAGCCATGAGGCACCAGGAGTTCCGGCGCCACCCCCCGGCGGAGCAACTCGTCCATAGAGTAGAACGGCCGTTCGCCGAAGAGGTACAGGGAGCGATAAGGGAGTTGGTGGCAGAGGGGCTGATAGGCCAGGTAGATAAGGCGGGCGGGCCCCTCCCCGTTCATTTTCATCAGGATGGGAGCCAGGAAGGGTACGCCCACGTACAGAAACCACCAGAGGTTCAGGACGGCCAGCCAGTGACGGGCAAACCATTGCCCTACCCGTTCGGCCCAATGGGAGCGCGCCGCTTCGGCCCGACGGGCGGCCCGTCGCCGCTCCGCCTCGGCCAGGATTTCTTCTGCGGTCGGCTCCGGCGTATCTCCTTCTCTCTCCGGTAGCATAGGCGTTGGTTCGTCCCAGGGGCAAGCCCCGCCCCTACAACGGTCGCCCACCCTGGCGGTTGCCCTACAGGGGTTCGGTATGGACCAGGAAATGGGCTACGTGAGGGAAGGCCTGGCGGAGGCGGCCCTCCAGTTGCGCCGAGCATCGGTGGGCCTCTTCCATTGAAAGGTCTCCGGGACAGACACAGTGGAGGGAAACGTAGAGAGCATCGCGGACCTGCCGTACCCGGATGTTATGACACTCCCGGATCCCGCCCTGGCTTTCGGCAACCCGACGAATCTGCTCCACCATATCGGGATGCGCGTCGGTGACGTCCTGCCCCTTTTGGTCGGGGAATGCGGGAGCCACCTCAATGTGAGTCTCTACCGCTGCCAGCCCGTCCACCTGCGCGCGCAACCGGTCCTCAAACAGGGTCGCCATCTGATGGGCCTCTTCCAGGGAGAGGTGCCCGGAGACCTCCAGGTCCAGGTCCACGTGATACCCGTCCGCCAGCCGGTGAATGTGGACGTCGTGGACCGAGAGGCCGGCCTCGGCGGCGACAGCCCGCACCTGTCCGATGAGGGGGTCGGGCGAAGGGGCTGGCTCCACGTGGACGGTCACATCACAATCGGGGCAGAGTTGGGCGACGGCCTCCTCCACGCGGGTCGCCACCTCATGGGCCATTCCGGCGGGCATCTCCGGCGCAACGCGCACCGTCGCCTCCACAAAGGTGACGGGGCCGGCCATGCGCAGGCGAATCGGGCCACATTCCTGGACATGCTCCACTCCGGTGATGGCGGAGCGGACCCGCTCCTCCAGCCCTGCCGGTGCCCGGTCCAGTAATGCGTCTACTGTGCGGCGGCCCAGTTGCAGGCTGACCCAGATGACGATACCGGCTACCACCAGCGCGGCCGCCGCGTCGGCCCGCAGGAGCCAGACCCGGTGGGCCGGGAACACGTCGGCCAGGCGGACCAGCACCAGCCCGACGATGACGACCGAACTGCTCCAGACATCGGTGGAGAAGTGGAGGGCATCCGCTTCCAGCGCCTGGCTGTTGTAGCGGCGGGCCGCCCGGTAGAGGGCGCGGGAGCGGGAAATATCCACAATAATTGCCGCTCCCATCACGATGAAGGCCCAAATGTTGGCTTCTACCTCCACCATCCGGAAGAACAGGCGGCCAACCGCCTCGTAGATAATCCAGGCGCAGGTTGCCAGCAGAAGGAGGGTCTCCACCAGCGCGGAGAGATTCTCCACCTTCCCGTGGCCGAAGGGATGCTCCCGGTCGGCCGGGCGGCCGGAGACGCGCACGGCCAGAAAGGTGATCAGCGCAGCCACCAGGTCCAGCCCGGAGTGGGCAGCCTCGGAGAGGATGCCCAGGCTGTTGGTCAGCAGGCCGATCACCAGTTTGAAGGCGGTCAGGAAGATCGCGGCCAGCACGGAACTGAGGGCAACGGCCCGTTTCTCTCGCTCTGCTGTCTGAATAGCCGGTTCCATGAGGGATTCAGGGGTGATCGTCAAGGCTTCTGGGGCAGTATTGTAACACCGGCGAGAGAAACGGTCAACTTCGTAAAGAGAAGCACTGGCCAGCGCTGCACGCCAGCCAGTGCTTTATCCCTAATCGCCTGGCAGCACCTGCGCTCCCGGCGGTGGGGTGTGCTTTCTCACCCACTCCTGGAACCACTCCCGGTCCAGCACCTGGATCAGCAACGCCGCCCGGTCGCTACGCTAATTGAGGATGTAACGTAGTTCGGTGATCTTCTGGTAACACTCCTCAAACGCCTGCTCAATTTCAACCGAGGTGAGTTCCCCGGCTTTCCACTTCTCCATCCGCCGACACATCGGCTCCATCAACTGACGCCAGCGGTACTCCCGACAGTCCGCTACCAGTCGGTTTTCCCGCCATCAGGTGCCAGTCACCTTGAAGGTGACTGGCACCTGTGGTACCTGCTTACACCACCAGGGCGTCGGCGATCAGGTCCACCGCGCCCTTGATCTCCACGCCGAGGCCATAGTGCTCATTCAAGTCAGCCAGTTGCGTCTTACAGTTCTCGCAGGCAGTGACCACCCAGCGGGCGCCAGTGCGCTGAATCTGCTCCACTTTGGGCCGCCCCGCCTTCATCCGGGCCTCAAACATCTCCGGCTCGGCGATGAGTCCCCCGCCCCCGCCGCAGCACCAGTTCAGTTCCCGGTTGGGGCTGAGTTCCCGCAAATCGGTGGCGACGGCGCGGATCAGCATGCGCGGCTCCTCAAAGACGCCGGAGTTGCGGCCCAGATTGCAGGGGTCGTGGTAGGTCAGCGGCACATCAAACGCGCCGGGCCGGACCCGGATGCGTCCCTCCTGCAGGTACGAGGCCACCAGTTGCACCACATTGACCCGCTGGATGCCCGCAATTTCTTCCCCGAACCAGTAGTCCCAAAAATTCAGGAGAGTCCGGGTAGCATGGCCGCACTCCGCGTAGGCGATGACCTGGGCGCCCAGCCGCCGGGCCTCCTGGACGATCCAGTGGGCCGCCTCCTTCGCCTTTTCCGTGTCGCCGACGAAGAAGGAGTGGTTGGTGGCGGTGAACATGCTCAGCGTCCATGACTCCCCGGCGGCGTGGAAGATTTTGGCCAGCGGGATAATAGCGTGCTCACCCACCACCGGGACGTAGAGGACGCGCGCTGGCTCATCCACCGGAATCCGCAGGTCAGGGACGCCCCAATCCTGGCGGATCCGCCCCTCCAGTTCCCGGATCTGGTCCACGTAGAACTCCTTGAGGGCGTCTATGATCTCCCCTTTGCTGACTTCGGCGTTGCCGATTTCGGCGGTCATCTCCATACCGAGACCCTCCTGGAAGAGGGCATAGCGCGCCGTGCTGACCAGGAGTCCGGTATCCAGATGGAAGGGGCAGATCAGGGTACACCTCCGGCAACCGGTGCAGTCCCAGAGGGCCCGCCGGAGTTCCTCCACCGTCCGCTCGTCCGGCCGCCGATTCTCCCGATACCAGTCCAGTAGAGGGTTGCCCTTCCGCTGGAGCAGTTTCTTCACCAGCAGCGCCCGGTAAGAGGGGATGTGGACGGGGTCGTGGGAGACAGCGTAGAAATGGCAGGCATCCGCGCAGAGCCCACAGCGAATACAGATGTCCAGATAGTACTGGAGCGGACGGCTGATGCGCTGGTGCATGGTTTCGGTGAACTTTTCCAGCATGGCACCCTCCTAACTGTAGGCCACCATCTTGGCCAGGGGATAGCCCAGCATGTGGGTGAATTTGCTGAAGGGGAAGTAGACCATCAGCAGTTGGACCAGGGCGAAGTGCCAGATGAACGAAGGGCCGACACTGTGGGGAACGGGCTGCCAGTGGAAAGTGGCCAGCCCGAGGAAGAAACGGGCCAGTTCGGCCCGGTCCAGCGGGTACAGAAGGTGGATGTGGAGGCCAGTCACTGCGATGGCGATGAGCAGGAAGAGCGCCAGGTAATCCTGGGGCACCGAGAGATATTTGCGGCGGCCCTCCATACGGTGCGCCAGAGCGTAGATGAGGAGGGCAAGGAACGCCACCCCCATCAGCGTCCCAAACACAGCCCAGACCACCGTTTCACCCACGATGGGCAGGCTGACAAAAACGGGTAGGTGGTGCAGCAGGACCAGGAAGAGAGCGGCGTGCAGCGTCAGGCCCGCAACGATGGGTAGGGCAGAGCCGCTGATTTTTATCGCGTTGAACACCATCTTCAGGGTAACGGTTTCCATCAGCATTTCCAGAAAGGGGCCTAAGCGAGGGTGAGAGCGAGGATAGAGGGAAAGGTGAGCCGCAACGGGTTTCCTCTGTCCCCACCGGTAGACCCGGTACGCCAGCCCGCCGAGGAAGACGGCGACGGCGATGTAGGGAGTGATGTAGTAGAACAGAAAGGCCAGGGTTGCCATAGACACCTCCCGTAGCGAAAGATTTGTCTTGCGCTATGTGCAAATCTATCCTGCGCTGTGCACAAAATAATTTTGCGTTATTTTATTCGGCGGACATAAAACTTGAAGACGCCCTCGCCCTTTTCCATGCCCAGCAGTTCGTTGCCGGTGCTCTTGCACCAGGCCTGGATGTCGGCCACGGAACCGGGATCGGTCGCTATGACCTCCAGCACGCTGCCGACGGAGACGTTCTTGATCTCCTGGCTGGTCTTGACTACCGGCATGGGGCACTTCAGCCCACGGGCGTCCAGCGTCCTCTCGGGTGTGTACTCTGCCATTCTTGCCTCCTTAAGGTTTTTCGCACGTGCCAGGCACTTTTAGAAGCGCCTGGCACGTTACGGTTTAGATAAACAGCGTAATGTGCGACTGATTTGCTTCGGCGATGTAGGTCGCCGCGCCCACCACGTCGGAGACCCCGTCAATCAGGTCCTCGCGGCGGATGCCCATCACGTCCATACTCATCTGACAGACCAGGAGTTTGACCCCCAGGTCAATCGCCATCTGGCGCAGTTCGGGCAGGGTGGCCACCTCATGCTGCTTCATCATCTTCTTGAACATCCAGCGGCCCATCCCACCCATGTTCAGTTTGCTGGGGCCGATGCCATTGATGTCTCGCAGGAACATGCTGAGCATACGCTCAAAGAGGGTACGTCCAGTGGGAACTTTTTTCTTCAGCGCCTGGAGGCCCCAGAAGGTGAAGAACATAGTGGTCTCAATGCCGCTGGCGGCGGCGGTCGTGGCGACAATGAACGCAGCCATCACCTTGTCCATATCGCCACTGAAGACGACGATGGACGCCTTCTTGGCTTCATGCTCGTGCTCGTCCATTCTTCCTCCTGAATCTGAATAGTGGGGTTTCGGCGACTTCTCAGCTTCTTCCAGCACCTATCTGCTCGGCCAGGTTGGCCTGCAGGGCGAGCTGGGCTCTCAGAACTCCGCGCAGCAGGTCCAACGCCTGGATTACCCGTTCATCGGTCAGGGAATAGTAGACCGCCACCCCCTCTTGCTCAGCGGCGACCAGCCCTCGCTCGCGCAGGATCTTCAGGTGATGGGAAACGGTCGGCTGGGGAAGGCCCAGCGCCTCCGCCAGGTCAGTCACCCGCCGGGGTCCCTCAGACAGCGCATAGAGGAGCAAGAGGCGCTTGGGGTCAGCCAGGGCCTGGCAGACCTGAGCGTGGAGCAGGTTGACTTCCTGCTGAAGGGAGGTATCTATCGTAGACATATGCTTATATTCAAATATCTAGTGCTCTGTCAAGTCTGAATCTTTGGATACAGATGCTTCAATTTGATGCGTGCATCAGCAGTGGTAAAGCGCCAATCTACGCCAATGGTCTTCCGATTTCGCTCATCGGCCCACGCCTGCGCTTCCCGGAGCAAAGTGGTCTGATCCGGAATACGCCGGTCCAGACAGGTCCTCACCAGGGCGCTCAGCTCAATCTCG
>JASFBC010000115.1:0-12749 GCA_036172315.1 Anaerolineae bacterium
GATACTGAACCGGTCTATCGCGACCTGCCTTTCTCAGAGCTTGTTGCCTGGTGGCGGAAACGCTGGTTGCTCCCGCGAGCGGAGCGCGTGGACGGATGGCGGGAGTGGCGCAGAGATGAGGTCAAGGGCATACTGCTTAGAGCGGACAGTGCTACGGCTGAGACGTGAATGAGGCGCAGATGTACATGGGAAAGGGCGGGGGGTGGCTATGCCCCCGGTGCGCTGAGGTGCCGGCGGCTCCAGAGCCGCTGCTGCTGGTCGGGTTCCTCCGGCTGGAGCGGCCGGGGGATCTAGACTGGGACGAGGTGGAGTGCGTGGAGTGTGCGTCTCCCTGCACGGGGGGAGTTTGGTATGGGGTGATGGGGGACGGCACACTCTATGGGCCGCTGTGCAGCGGGTGCGCGACGACGGAGTGAGCGGAAGCCCGTGATGGCCGGGTGCGGTTTGTGCGCCCTGGGCGACCGCCACGGCGAGGGGGAGACGCTGGCGAATATGAGCCTTCTCCACGCCCGACAGGGGGCAGGAGAAGAAGGCCGTCGCCCTGTGGCGGGAGGCGCTGGCCAAACTCCACCCTGATTCGCCCGAGCATAAAGAGGTGGCAAAGCTCTTTAGCGTAACCCATATTTAAGGAGGTGAACGATGTGCAATGCTTTTGTTGCCAAATTGGCAGAGTACCTGCTGTACTATTGGGGGAGATGCAACGTTGACATTGAGATTGTTGCAGTTGATGACCTGCCGGCATCGATACTGTTGTCAGAGGCATACAGCACTGACGAAGGAGGCGAACTGCGGGTTGTGCAACGCGTGATCCCGCAGTTTGGGGTGGCATACTGTCAGCAGGTCGGCCACTCCAATAACTGCGGCATTGATCGTACCGACTACCTGGTAACTGCGATGCAGTTGCCGGTTTTAGTCGCAACGGAGGATGCAGGGCCGTTGGGAAGCGGGCATAGCCTGCAGATTTATGCCGAGTACCGTCAGTTGTTCGGTGTCGCGCTGGCTCTCAGGGCAGCAGGTCTCACCGCCAGAGTAAACAAAAAAGTTCGCGAGGACCTGCGTTTGGCGCTGGAGCGATTCCTGCGCCGGGAGTCATCCCGCAGCGATGAGCAGCTGCTCAGGGATCTCTCAAACCCGTGAAAATGCTTGGAGCTGGGGACTGCCGTAAAGTTGTCCGCTCCAAGAGATGGCCACCTGTATTCCCATATCGCCGACGGCTGGGGGACGAGGGTGGCGGGTCAAGGCCGGAGTGGGCTGGCTGTGCCCACGCTGGCAAAACTAGCAACCAGGGGAGGGGGACAGGATGGGAGAGGAAGAATTCCAAAGAATGCTTAGTCCGGGGGATGTTGCGTACCGGCTTAATGTATCCCTGGCGACCGTCTACCGGATGATACGGGACAAGAGACTCCGGGCTTTCAGGATGGGGAGACTCTGGCGGATCCGCGAGGATGACGTCAGGGAGCTTCTAATTGCCCCACCCCAAGAGGAGGAACGGTGTAGTTCAGGTTCAGCGCCCATCCGCCGGGGGTGGGGGTAAGTCCGGCGGCCCATCCGCTGGGGGGCAACCGCTACTTGCTGCCGATGTACGCCCCGATGCCTCCGCCCCGATCCGGCGGGAGTTCCTGGTGGTGGGGGAGGAGTAAACGAGTTGGCAAAGGAGGCGAGATGATCGGGCTACTTTGGTTTGACGATGACCCAAAGCGGGATTTGAAGCAGAAAGTGGGGAGCGCTGCGCGGCGGTACGCTGAGAAATTCGGGCGTCAGCCCACCGTCTGTTACGTCCATCCCTCCATGCTAAACGGTCTGGGCTCCGATAACGGCGCCTCCGCCATCTCCCTGGACATCGGCGGTCTCTCTCTACGAATAATACCTCGCCGGTCGGTGCTCCGGCATCATCTCTGGCTCGGCAACGAAGACGACCTCTCCGCCTGAGAGCCAGGGCGGCGCGGGGCGGGCGGCTTCGCCGTCCGCCTCGCCCTTTATGTTAGAGTTTCGTTAGAGTTCCCCTGCACTCCCCTTTCCCCCTTGACAAATCCCCCCGCCAGTGGTATGATATGTGCCGCTTTAGCACTCCAGTATCGTGAGTGCTAATTTCCCCTGTGCATGAACCCAGTACTTCATCACGCCAAAAGAAGGAGGTGGAACGATGTCCGTCAATCTCAAACCATTGGGCGATCGGGTGATTGTGGAGCCCCTGGAGGAAGAAGTCCAGACCTTCGCCGGGGGGCAATTGATCCTCCCCGACACCGCCAAGGAGAAGCCTCAGCAGGGGAAGGTCCTGGCCGTTGGTCCGGGGCGCCGGGATGAAGAAGGTAAGCGCATCCCGATGGAGGTCAAGGTCGGCGACGTGGTCGTCTACGCCAAATACTCCGGCACGACCTTCAAGACCCGCGAGGGCAAGGAACTGCTCATCCTGAAAGAGAGCGACATTCTGGCGATCGTTGAGTAGCAACCGATTGCAGATTCTCAACTCAATGGCAAATTCGCATAAGGAGGAGGAACCATGCCGAAACAACTGCTTTTTGGAGAGGAAGCGCGACGAGGCCTGAAGCGCGGCATTGATACCCTGGCGAAAGCCGTGATCACCACTCTGGGCCCCAAAGGCCGCAATGTCGCCCTGGATAAGAAATGGGGCGCCCCCACCATCACCCACGACGGCGTCACCGTGGCCAAAGAGATTGAACTGAAGGACCCCTATGAGAACATGGGCGCCCAGTTGCTGAAGGAAGCGGCCACGAAGACCAACGATATTGCCGGTGACGGCACCACCACTGCTACCCTCCTGGCCTACATCATCATCACCGAGGGGATGAAGAACGTGGCCGCCGGTGCCAACCCGATGCTCCTCAAGCGCGGCATCCTGGAGGGCGCCAAGGCCATCGCCAAAGCGATTGAGGGGCAATCCATCCCCGTCACCACTAAAGAGGAAATCGCCAATGTGGCGGCCATCTCCGCCCAGGATCGCGAGATCGGCGAACTGATCGCCGAGGTGATGGACAAAGTCGGCAAAGACGGCGTCGTCACCGTAGAAGAGAGTAAAGGACTGGAGTTTGAGACCGAGTACGTGGAGGGGATGCAGTTTGACCGGGGCTACATCAGCGCCTATTTCATCACCAACCCCGAGACGATGGAGTGCATCATTGAGGAGCCCTACATCCTCATCCACGACAAGAAAATCTCCGCCGCCGAAGACCTGATGCCCATCCTGGAGAAACTGGTCCAGCAGGGCAAGCGGGAACTGGTGGTGATCGCTGAGGACGTGGACGGGGCCGCCCTGGCGACACTGGTGGTCAACAAACTGCGCGGTATGCTCAATTGCGTGGCAGTAAAGGCCCCCGGCTTCGGCGACCGGCGCAAGGCGATGCTCCAGGACATCGCCATCCTCACCGGCGGTCAGGTGATTACCGAAGAGGAAGGCCGCAAACTGGAGAGCGCCACCATCGCCGACCTGGGTCGGGCCGACAAAGTCATTGTCACCAAAGACGATACCACCATTGTCGGCGGCCGGGGCGACGAGCGGGCCATTAAGGGCCGCATGGAGCAGATCAAGGTTGAGATTGAAAAGTCCACCTCCGACTACGACCGGGAGAAACTCCAGGAGCGGCTGGCGAAACTGGCCGGTGGCGTCGCCATCATCCGCGTCGGTGCGGCGACCGAGACCGAACTCAAAGAGAAGAAGCACCGGGTAGAGGACGCCCTCAGCGCGACCCGCGCGGCCATTGAAGAGGGGATCGTCCCCGGTGGCGGCGTGGCACTGGTCAATGCCATCTCCGCGCTGGATAATGTGAAGATGGAATACCGGGACGAGCAGACCGGCGTGGAGATTCTCCGCACTGCCCTGGAGGCCCCGCTCCAGCAGATCGCCGAGAACGCGGGCTACGACGGCGCCGTCGTCCTGGATAACGTCCGGCGGCTCCAGAAGGAGCAAAATAACCCCCGCATCGGGTTTGATGTCCTGGCGGGTGAGTACGTGGACATGGTGGAGCGGGGGATCATTGACCCGGCAAAGGTGACCAAGGGCGCGATTGAGAACGCGGCCTCCATCGCGGCGATGATCCTCTCCACCGAGGCGCTGGTCACCGACATCCCGGAGGAGAAGAAGGAGACCACGCCGTCCATGCCGGAGTACTAATCCGGCAATCAGTTGTCTCTCCGGGGGGCAGGCCGCCTGGAGCGGCTTGCCCCCTTTATTTGCCGCCGAAGCCGTCCTTGAAGGGACCGATCATCAGACGAGAACGCGCCGGGTTGACAAATCCCCGATTCCCGCTATAATACTTCCTGTGGCCGTGGCCGCAAGGCGCGGCCACTATTGTGCCTGTAGGAGGAGGTCGTGTACGCAATCGTTCGGTCCGGTGGACGACAATACCGGGTTTCTGTGGGAGATCAATTACTGGTAGAAAAACTGCCCGCCCAGGCTGGAGAGCAGATTGCGCTGGACGAGGTCCTGCTGGTCGCCGGTGAGGACGGAGTGCGGATCGGCGCGCCGTTGGTGGAAGGCGCTCGCGTGTGGGCGACGGTACTGGGCCATGAAAAAGGCCCCAAAATCCGCATCTTCAAGTACATCCCCAAGGAGCGCTACCGCCGCCGCCAGGGCCACCGGCAGACTTACACCCGCCTGCGGGTGGATGAGATTAGTGTGTAGGAGGTCAAAATGGCGCACAAAAAAGGCGCAGGCAGCAGCCGCAACGGCCGGGACAGCCACAGCAAGCGGCTGGGCGTGAAGAGATTTGCCGGCGAGACGGTTCTGGCCGGAAACATCATCGTCCGCCAGCGCGGAATGCGGATAAAGCCGGGTCTCAATGTGGGAATGGGGAAGGACTACACCCTCTTCGCTCTGACCGATGGGGTGGTCTACTTTGAGCCTATTCCGGGCGGGCGCAAACAGGTCAGCGTCTACCCGGAAGGGAGGGCCGCGTGAAGAAGGACATCCATCCCAAATACTATCCCCAGGCTCAGGTCATCTGCGCCTGCGGCAACACCTGGACCGTCGGGGCGACCGTCCCCGTCATCCGCACCGATGTCTGCTCCCGCTGCCATCCCTTCTTCACTGGCGAGCAGCGCATTGTGGACGCGGAGGGGCAGGTAGACCGCTTCCGCACCCGCCTGCTGCGACGGGACCAGATGCGGGCCGAGGCCGAAGCCCGACGGAAAGCCGCCGCGTCCCTGGAGCAGCCGGTCACCATCCTGGGGCTGAGCGGCACGACGGAGCGGGCCCTCCAGGATGCCGGCATCCAGACCATCGGGGATGTCCTGGCCAGACTGGCTGAGGGGGACGACGCGCTGACCAGCATTCGGGGGATAGACCTGGCCGCTTTGGCAACGCTGAAGAAGCGCCTGCGGGCCCGGGGCTTCACCCTCCCCGGCGACCAGCCCGTCGGGGCCGCCGATGCGGATAGCCGATAGCCCGTGCCGAATCGGCGAGGGCAGGTGGGAACCTCCCCTGCCCTCGCTTTGTGCTTGAAAAGGTGGTGTCCAATGTACGGGAAGCCAACCGGCGGCTGGATTGAGGTCATCTGCGGGAGCATGTTCTCCGGCAAAACCGAGGAGTTGATCCGGCGGGTGCGCCGCGCCCAGATCGCCCGTCAGCGGGTCCAGGTCTTCAAGCACAGCCTGGACGCCCGCTATGCGGAACGGGAGGTGGCCTCCCACAATGGCCTGCAGTTGGAGGCCGTCCCCGTGGAGAATTCCGCCCGGTTACGGGCCCTCATCGCGCCGGAAACGACCGTCGTCGCCATAGATGAAGGGCAATTCTTTGATGAGGGACTGGTGGCGCTCTGCGAGGAACTGGCCGATCGCGGCCTGCGGGTCATCGTCGCCGGGCTGGACCTGGACTTCCGGGGAGAACCCTTCGGCCCCATGCCCCAGTTGATGGCCCGCGCGGAGCGAGTGGACAAACTCCAGGCCATATGCGTCGTCTGCGGGGGGCCGGCCAGCCGTACCCAGCGGCTCATCAACGGCCAGCCCGCCGCCTACGACGACCCCGTCATCATGGTCGGCGCCGAAGAGGTCTACCAGGCCCGCTGTCGGGGATGCCACCAGGTCCGACGATAGACGATGGACGGCAGACGGCCGACCATAGATGGACGACGGGCAACTGACCGCAGACCACGGACAATTGCAAGAGAGGAGACCCCTATGGGAAACCGAGCGATCCGGCAGGATTTTTCCGCGATAGACCGGATATTGCTGGACGAGGAGACAATTCAGCGGCGGGTGGAGGAACTGGCTGCCCAGATCAGCGCCGACTATGCCGGACTGAACGAAAACGGGCTGATCCTGGTGGGGGTGCTGAAAGGGGCCTTCATTTTTCTGGCCGACCTGGCCCGCCGGTTGACCGTCCCCCATCACGTGGATTTTATCGCCCTATCCAGTTACAACCGGGGGGCAGTGAGCACAGGGGCGGTGCGGCTGATTATGGATACCCGCGCTCCGGTGACCGGGAAGCACGTCCTCATTGTGGAGGACATTGTAGACACCGGCTACACGCTGGACTATCTGCTTCGCAACTTTCGGGCCCGGGGGACGGCCTCCCTGCGGACCTGCGTCCTCCTGAGCAAGCCGGAGCGGCGCCGGGTGGACGTCCCCATAGACTACCTGGGCTTTGAGATTCCCGACGTCTGGGTAGTGGGCTACGGCCTGGACTATGCCGATCTGTTTCGCACCCTTCCCTACATTGCCGCGCTGAGGCGGGAGGTATACGAACCGCGGTAAAGCCGGTTTGCGGGGGAGAACCAACAGGGGCGGTGCGGCGGACTCGCTGCACCGCCTCTGTTTTTCCGTATCCATAGCGCGGAAACCTCCCCAGCCAGCAGCCGGACTGTGGGCCCCCGGCCACTGCCTCGGGCCGCCCGGCAATCGGCAGGTCCGGATTGAATCGTGAATCTCAAGGTCCCACCGTGATATAGTCCCGGATGGCTGCCCGCATGGCCGCCCGGATGGCCGGTCCAATACCGGGGACCGGCTACAGGTCCTTCACCCCGGCGGAAGGGCCCGTTGGCCTCCCGGTAAGCGACGATTCTCTGGGCCAGGAGAGGGCCGATGTGGGGAGGTTTCTGGAGGTCCTCAGAGGCTGTGTCGATGTTCGCCGGAGTGGATTCTCTTGGGGGGCAGGGCACAGGAAGAGGTAGCATGCTCCAACAGGGGGCCGGTCGGCATCCAGTACCACCATTCCCTGAGGGAAGGTCAGGGTCTGGTGGAGATATGATTACCGCAGTGAGAAGGGCCTGTCAATACTGATGGGCTGCTGCCGATCTGTCTGGATGTGCAGAGTGGACGGTGCAGATAACAACGCTGCCCTTGCCGCCGTGCGACGCGCAAAGTTGCAGCGCCGTCTCTACGAGGAGTTCACCATTGAGGTGCCGATCATATCTCGTGGGGTGGGCGGACGTTCGCACGGGTCTCGATCCAGGGGTACAACGCTGAGGCGGACATAGCGACGCTGGTGGGGGCGTTGCGTATGCTAGTGGGGGCGGGAACGCTTGATTGGGAGAGAACCCGGAGAGAAGGTTCTTCTCACGGGATTGGAGAGTAGAGCGTTCCCAAATTGACCGTCTCACCAGCTCTCACTTCAATCATTAGTGAGAGCCCTGTGGTTGGATGATTCAGCAACACCGACTCTACTGCGTCCCACACAATTAGGCCGTAGGTACCCGGGGATACTCCTGAGAAACAGAACCATCCACCCTCACCAGTCTCGGTGTGCGGATGCCTGGATATATCTAGGATCACGGAAGGTCTCCCCGTTTCCAGGCCTATGTACTCCCCCAGGTAGAGGACAGAACCTATCGCAGGTTGATCAACAGTGGAATGAGCCGCCCTGACATAGAGCCTTCCTGTTACGGCTCCTTGGGAAGCGTTGACGGGATTGCAAGTGGCTTGCAAAGAGACGGTAGCGCTCATAAGGGACGACTCTGGGGGTGAGGACAATGGAGAAACAGCAGATTCACCGGTGTGATGGCTGCAAGTTGCGGCGAATAAAGAGAGTAATACCCATGCAAGCAAAAGAGTAGTTGCTTTGAAAGCGATCGTGTTTGACCGCATTTTAGGTTGCCTTATCAAGAAGACATGGGGAGAAGCAGACCTCTGGTCTGCTTCCCCCCATGTCCGATGACATGATGCTACGGTGTGGCAATAAGGATACCGTTATATTGCCCAGCAGCGTCGCCTGTACGGTTCAAGCCATTCTGGCTGCCCAGCACAACCACCGGTTGATTTGAGGTCACCCGGACAGATCCTTGCCAGCCGTTACCCAAGGTTGTGTCATTGCCCTGGTAGCGGTTGACGCTGGTATAAGGTAGTATCCGCGGGAAGTGGCCGCTACCGCTACCTCCATCATAGTACACGGTCAAAACAGGTGTCGGGTTCCCTGGTGCGAAGTACTCTACGGTCACGTCAGCGTCAGAAGAGCCCACATTCATTATCTGGAAGCCGGTTATGAAGTTGCTGCCACCAAAGTACCGTAGAATCGTGGGTAGGACCGCCCGCTTCTCGCCGCGAGCAAATCCATTGTAAGCGGAAGCAAGCCTCTTGCCGGCCGCCCCACTTGACTGGGTACCAACGGCGACGATGGGCTGTGTGGACTCAATCACCACGGAACCGATCCACGTGGCTCCCAGATCGCTGTCGACAGATGGCTGATAGCGGTTGATTGACTGATAGGAGGGCAGGGTTGCGGTGACCACTTTAGCGGGGGTAGCGATGCCGGAGGTATAGTAGGTCATCGTCACAGTTGCCGAGGCACCTCCCACATTGAAGACCTGGAAACTGGTATTCCATCCGTTGGCACCGAAGTTAATGAGCAAGGTGGGCAGGTACATTTTCGTGGATCCCGAGGTGAAGCCGTTGTAAGTCTCGATGCGCCCATCAGCACTCATGACGTCTACGATGACGGCCACGTTTCCGGAAGCGTTGACGATCGCAGCGCCAAGCCAGCCATCCTGGAGTTCCGGATCATTGATCTGCGTAAGCGTTGTGGATCCGTTGCCATTCAGGCTGAACTCGTCTGTATCGCGCACGGTACTGTCGCTATTGTAGAAGACGACGGTTCCTGTAATTGAGTTGGCTGTCGTGTTTTGTATCGTGATGCGGCTACTCCACTGGCTACCTCCGAACTTCTTGTTCACGTTGGGGAGGTAGAACTGCGTCCCAGTCTCATCAGCATTGAAGCCAGCGTATTGGCTGTTACCAATGCTACCGTCGGAGTAGGTCGCCTGTTCACTCCCAATGGCCGCGACAGGTTGGTCTGCACTCACGACAACAGATCCCTTGAAGCCATCGGGAAGGCCAGCCACACTAGGTTGATAGATGTTAATCGAGGAGCCCACCTCAACCGTGTAGCTGTGGGTCGCTGCATCAACCCTTGTCCCGTTTTCCTGGTAGTACTCTACCACGACGTTAGCCTGCTGGGTGCCCAAGTTCATCACTTGGAATGACGAGACCCAGTTGCCGGCCCACTGGGCAGTGGCGGGTATCGCAATCATTAACGAAAGAGCCGCCAAAGCCACGACCATTACCCACCGATTTTTCCTCATGTTACCTCCTCATTAGAGTGTAGTAGGATTTTGTAATCGCTCAGCCTTGTATCTAAGGTTTTGACCGTCAGGCTAAGCAACCACATCTAAATTATACTACCAATCCCTTAGGAGGCAATACCACTATCGTATTACTTCTCCTATTGCTGAGGGCGGAGGCTCGTCTTCTCCCGTTTCTTTTCCACCAGATGTCGTGCCAGCGGAAGTGTGGTTCCACACACTAATTCCGCAAGAACCTGGACTAGGCGAGACAGCACTGGCAGAATGACAGCTACATCTCCCGAGAAGTTATAAGAGAGCAGGTAAATGAAGGCCGCCTCGCGAACCCCCCAGCCGCCTGGGACGAAAATGACCACATAGCCAGCTGCCCACGAAAGGGCGGTTTGTCCGACCAGATTGACACAAGCAAGGGGGCTTATCTCTCCCCATCCAACCAGTGCGGCAAACAGGCAAACAGTAGCAAAGCCATTTGTGATCCAGAACAGATTGTAACTTAGAACCAGAAAAGCCCAACGCCACAAACTTCCTTGCGACCTAGAGGGCAGGCCTCTATGCGCTGACTTCGCACATCCTGCTGTGATTCCAGCCAGCATGACCAACGCTGCCTCTGCAACAATGCCGAGCCCTGCCGCCAAATCTGTGCGGACAGTTAGGCCTGACAGCGAGAAGCCAACCGCTACAGCTGAGGCTAACGCCATCGTTTGTTCCAGTACCAGACTCTCTATCACACTTCGTGATTTGTGTCCTCGCTCTGCAAGCCAGGCTGTGCGTCCAACGAAATGCCATATTCCCCCTGGAAGGTACCTTGCGAGATTTGAAAGGAGATACAGAGCCAGTGCGTTCGGCCAGGATACCTGTATACCGCGGCTGATCAGGATAGAGATCCAATTCCAGCCAAGCAGTATGATGGAAGCAGCGGTAACAACCGTACCCGCGAGGAGCCACCCGGGTCTTATTTGACCGACTGTTGTCTGAACCGTTGCCCAGCTAGTGTAGATCCGTTGGCCGATGAATAGGAGCATAGCAAGGGCTAAGGGCACGCCCACCCAGCGGCGCGACCATCGTAACGCCTTGCGCAGGTGTCCATTGGGACCCAACGGATCATCGCTGCAGAAAGAGCCATAACACTCTAGCATCATGCTGGCTGGGTGTATCCTTTTTGAAGGCTGTGGGGAAGAGGAGGATGTGGGACCAACTTAGGATATGTCTTAAGAGGCGAGGCTGCGCATACCAGATGTCTGCCACCTTCCCAACCACACCCCCCATCAGGAAGCCGTGGGCCGCCAAGGAGAGGCCAGAGGGTTCTACGAGACGGGCTATGGCAGTTGGTAAGTCATACCATCGCTGAAACCACCGTCCCCATTTACCAGCTTTGGCGACAGTTGAATGTGGAACGGACAGGAAACATCTTCCTCCGCTTCTCAAAACCCTACCTATCTCTCTAGCCATATAGATGTCTCCATCTCCGGGCAAATGCTCTATAGTCGATATGCAAGTCACAACATCAAAGGAGAAATCTGGGAAAGGCAAGTGAGTTCCATCGGCCTGTGCTGCCAGCCAAGAAAAACGATCATCCAAAGTCTTGCGTGCCCATCTTGTTTGTTGACTTATGGCAGGGTCAATATCTACCAGGCAGACCTGATAGCCCTGTTGTGCAATGAACAAAGGAAGAGGTGATCGGTAACTCCCAATGTCAAGGAGGCGCCCATGTGGAACAGAAGCCACTCTTACATAGGCTTCGGTGTATTCAAAAGCCCGAGAGATATCAACCCCCTGAATCGCATGAAGCCAGCTCATTCGGCGATTCAGGAAATAAATGTGCTTTAGGGTTTCGTAGCGTTCTCTGACCCGAGAGGTTTCCATCAGACCCTCTTTCATATTTCATAAGTGGCATTCCTAACGATGCCCACGGGCAAGCGTTTCCACCCAAGAGATGATCTCATTCCAACTATCACCGGGGGCATACATCTCGGAAATGCTCTTTCGCATCCTTGGCTCGAGTCCTTCGGTCAGATATCTTAGAATGGTGCTGGCGAGGGACTCGCTATCTTGAGGTCTTACCAATAGGCCGTTAACACCATCTATGATGCTTTCGCTAAGCCCTCCTGCGTTGCAGGCGATGATCGGTGTCTCTGTCTCCCAGGCCAGTTGTACCACTGCGCTCTGGCTTGCCTGGACGTACGGTAGAACCAGCACGTTAGCGGCACCGAAGTATTTGCCGATCTCCTCGTTCGGCACATACCTGTCTATGATCGTTACACATGTGTTCAAGTTGAGCTCGCCTATCCTTTGGAGGTACTTCTGCTTGTCCTCCCAGAACTCCCCCACTATTAGCAGATGCACAGGAGTGTGCTGTCGTATCTTGTCAACAGCCTCTAAGAGATACATTAATCCCTTATAGGGGCGTACAAAGCCAAAGAACAAGAGGACAGTGTCTTCGGGGTTGAGTCCCAGTTCCCTTCTAGCCTCATCTCTTGTGTACCGTCTGGGGATAACTCCCTCATACGAGGGAAAAGGTGCCACGGTGATGCTCGCCTTCGGAACCAGTATAAGCAAGCGCTCTTTGTCACAAGTGGAGTGAACTAGATGATGAGCTGGCAGTGGCAAGACCAGTTTGGCTAAAACAACATCCCACCATTGAGCCTCATGGGGCAAGATGTTATGACATATGGCCAGGATAGGGGAGGCAGGAAGTAAGTGGCGGTATAGATATAAGACCGCAGCAAAGCTCGGAGCCCAGAAAGTAACCCACCATTGAATTAGCAGAACATCAGGGTCAAGCCGCTGCAGCAACCTGGCTGTGCGGATCCAGGAGACTGGTTGAAGTGGATGAAGTATATAATGTACATATATATTGTCCAGTGCAAGAGGTTCCCGGCTCGGGTCCCTATCTGAGCGGCCAGGAAACAATCTGGCTGGATACTGGTTGCGAAACGAGATAACATGCACTTCGTGCCGGTCCGCCAGATGACGGCCCAGCAGAGCGGTATAGTGTGCGATCCCCCCTCGGTAGGGATATACGGGACCAACTATGGCAACTCTCATACCTCTTCACCTACGGACATATGGTAGAACGTCCACCTGATACCTCCGGATATCCCAATCGCGCAACCTTATCCCTATCACAGACCAATTCCTAAAGAGAACCATTGCCACGTGGAGTCCAAATACACCCCAATATACCACATCTAGCGTGCTATCCGCACGCTCCCGAACCTCCAC
>JASFBC010000116.1:0-3450 GCA_036172315.1 Anaerolineae bacterium
GCAGGAGGTGAAAGATGTCGCTTGGTAAATTAGAAATCTTGAACAAACAACAGAAGGAACTGCTCCTGGCGGAGGTGGCGGCATGGCTGCATGATATGGGCAAATGCGCCGATGAGCACATCATTAATCAGGCATCTGATAGACCGCAAAACTATCCCTACAAATACAAGACTGCCCAAACCCATAGGCTGCCTACCACCCTAAACGATATTAACCTTTTGAGGGAAACAATTTCGGTCAAGGACTTGATAGAAAAGGGCATGCCCAGAGTTATCAGCGATACAAACCAGCCTTGGCTATTGCGCGTTCTGGGGAAATGCCACGCGGTGTCCCATGTAGAAAAAGAATTGAGTGACTCGGACAACGCTACAAAGCAACCAAAAGATGACACCCGTCTGAGCACTGCCTATGGAATAGAAGGCAACGCTGTGAAGGGACTGACCGCCCTTCTTGATGCTCTGCCTTTCAATAATTTGACAGAGCGGGCAAGTTTTGTTCCGAAAGTGGAAGAGGCCTTTGACCGTGCTTTGGGCGATACCCGTCGTCCTGTGAACGAGGTGACGTTAGCTGACTGGTCGGGTATAGTAGCAGCTCTTTACAAATCGGCGCTTGCTGGCGCTTTACTGGGCATCCAGCCCGATCCAGACGCCCTCCACTGGCGCCTCCTGCGCGTCAACTTTGACGTGCTGGGTCTCTACGCCAAAGCGGTCAAGATCGCCGACCTGCTCGGCTATCAGCGCGCCGTGGAGGAAGCCTGCCAACGGGTCAAACAGTTGGTGGAAGAAGAATACCCGCTCGGCAACGAGGTTTACCGCGATACCACCGGCATCTACTTCACCTTCCCCGACCTCGACCTGCCCGACGAATTGGCGCAGGAAATCCACCGCCGCGTAGAGGAAGTCGAACCCGAACTTGCCCCGCGCATCGCCATAACCGAAGGCGACGGCACCACGGCCACGGAGCAACTCAAAGGCATTCTGGCTAAAGCGCGCAGCGAAGCGCGGCAGGCCCTGGCCCAGCCGTTTGACAACCAAAACCTGAGCGCCCACTGGCAACAATTATGGGCGAACTTGTCGTCAGATGAGAACTGGGAACTCTGCCCCGTCTGCCGCCTGCGGCCGATGCGCGAGGGTCAGGAGGCGTGCGAGACCTGCCTGGAGCGCCGCGGCTCACGGATTGCCGAATGGCAGCAGAATCCCGCTCGCACTATTTGGATGGACGAAATCGCCGACGCCAACGGCCGCGTCGCCCTCCTCGTGGGCAAATTCGGCCTGGACGATTGGCTCTCCGGCGACCTGGTGCAGACCATGCTGGTCAGGGCCGACCCTGACACCAACACATTCACGCCCAAGAATCCCTCCCCCGCCCGCCTGCGCCGGGTGTGGGAGACCTGCCGGCGGTTTTGGACGGAGACGGTACAGGGCATTCTTGACGCGCTCCCCGAGCGCACGCGCTGGCTTCTGGAAGTGCAGGAAAAAGATAGCCTCCCGCCTGAAGACGTGGTCTGCGATGGCACGCTCAACGGACAGACAATTAGCGTCTGGCGCATAGGAGAGGCGTTACTCACCGTTTCTTTTGCGCCCGAAGAGCCAAAACCTGGGCGGCTGAGCCTTTCCTGGGAGCAGGATGGCCGCAAACAGACAAGAGCATATCAAGTTCAGGGAGCACAAACGCCGCCGGCCAACTACTTGCGCTACTATCCGAGCCTTACCCTGCTCGCCTCCCCCGATCAATTCCTGGCCCTCGTCCCCGCCGCCGACGCGCTGGAGATTGCCGAGAAGATTCGGAAGGAATACATCCACCAATTCGGCAAAGTGCAGAACCGCCTGCCGCTCTTCCTCGGCCTGGTCTTCTTCCCGCGCAAGATGCCGCTGATGGCGGTGATGGACGCGGCGCGGCGAATGCTGGATGTGATGCTGAAAGAGGAGCAGTGGGCAGTAGAGTGCTGCCGCCCGGATGTGCAAGGACTGCACCGCGATGTACGCCTTTCACAAGGTGAGCATAGGCTAGTCTGGCAAGTTCCCGTGAAAATGGGTGATAATGCGACTGAAGATGCCTGGTATCCCTATGTTTTCATCGAGCGCTTCGCTGATGGCACACCGGATGACCGCCGGTATCGCTTTCGGCACAACGGTCGTTGGCTTGTCCATGTGAACGACTTGAAAGAAGGCGATATGGTTCACGTGACTCCCTCGCGCTTCGCCTACCTCTGGCTGGATCACACCGCGCGGCGCTTTGCGTTTGATCCGGCGCGCGACCTTGTGCTGCTGGACGAACTATCATGCCTGATGAAGATGTGGGAAGACCTGAAGCAAAGCGGCATCACCCTCACCGGCCTGCACGGCGTGCAATCCCTGCTCGCAGCCAAAGCCTCCGCTTGGGGCAAAGAAAGTGAGGAGTTCAAGCCATTGGTGGAGACCACACTCAAAGATGCCGGCCTCTTCCAGCGCAAGGATAAGAATGGCAATCCCTTGCCCGATGTCGTCGCTCCGCAAGACGTGCTGAGCGGACGCTTCAGCCATTGTATGGAACTGTACCTGCACATTCTCAAACAAAAGTTGTAAGGAGGACCGAGATGGCTTATCAACCTGAAGTGCTCAAATATTTTGCCCTCGCCCTGGATCCCATCCACGTGGGTACGGGCGGGATGCGCCTGGGGCGCGTGGATATGTCCATCGTGCGCGAGCCGGGCACCCACCTCCCCAAAATCCCCGGCACCAGCCTGGCCGGCGCCTGCCGCACCTACGCGACAATGCAAGAGCCCCGTAAGTTCCCCCACTGCGCCGGTCTGGGACAGGCCGATACGAATCGCGGCTATCAAGGCCATTGTGGCCAGCCCGATTGCCCCATCTGCGTCACCTTCGGCTTCGCCAAGGGCACCGGAGGCGGCTTCCAGGGCCTGGCGCAGTTCTCCGACGCGCGCCTCGTCTTCTTCCCCGTCCATTCGCTGGCCGGGCCGGTCTGGATCACCTGCCCGGCGGTATTGAGCGATTTGGGCATCTCCGAGCAAGCGCCGGCCGATGACCAGGTGCGGGTGGCAAGCGGTGTCAGAGCCAGCGGCCGTCTCAACCTGGGCTGGCTGATGCTGAAAATCGCCCGCAACGACTTTGCCCCCGCTTTGCCAAACATACCGCAGGACATCCTCAACCACGCCGTGCTGGTCTCGGACAAGATGTTCGGCCACATCGTCAACGACAACCTGGAGGTGCGCACCTCGGTCAGTATTGACCCCTCCACCGGCGCCGCCGCTGAAGGCGCGCTCTACACCTATGAGGCCATCCCCCGCGCCAGCGTGCTCTATTTTGAAGTAGTGGTGAGCGATCCCAAGTTCTACCGGATTGCAGGGCAGGAGCCGCTGCAGAACAACGGCGGCCAAGATAAGGTGAGGCAGACCTTGGAAAATGGCCTCGCCCTGTTTGAATCGCTCGGCATCGGCGGGATGAGCACGCG
>JASFBC010000117.1:0-16965 GCA_036172315.1 Anaerolineae bacterium
GCCGGGTTGTCAAATTTCCCCTTTTCACCTTCTATCCTTCTTGACCACATCTGCTACCGCCTCAATCACGTCCTGCACGTCCTGGTCGCTCATCCTGGGATACAGCGGCAGCGAGACGATGCGCTGGTACTCCCGATAGGCCACGGGGAAGTCCTCCGGCTTGTAGCCGTACTTGTCCCGGTAGTAGGGGTGGAGGTGGATGGGGATGAAGTGGACGCTGGTGCCGATGTGGCGGGCTTTCAACTCTTCAATGAACTGGTTACGGGAAACCCGAAGACGTGAAACGTGAAGACGCAAAACGTAGAGATGCCAGGCGTGTTCCACCTCGGGGCGCTCGGTGGGGGTCTGGAGTTCCTCGAACTGGGAGAAGGCCTCGTTATAGCGGCGGACGATCTCGCGGCGGCGGGCCTGGAACTGGGGGAGTTTGCGCAACTGGTGCAGGCCGATGGCTGCCTGGATGTCGGTCATGTTGTACTTGAAGCCGGGGCGAATGACTTCGTAGTACCACGAGCCCTCGGCGGAGTAGCGCTTCCAAGCGTCGTGGCTCATGCCATGCAGGCTCCAGATTCGGGCCTCTTCGATGAGATCGGGCGGGCCGGTGAGCATGCCGCCCTCGGCGGTGGTGAGGTTCTTGGTGGCGTAGAAGGAGAAGGCCGTGAGCAGGGGAGCTGGGGTGCTGGGGTGCTGGGGTGCTGGGGAGCCGATGGTGCGGCCCTTGTATTTGGCAGGCAGGGCGTGGGCGGCGTCTCCGATGATGGCCAGGTTGTATTCGCGGGCGATGTCGAGAATGGCGTCCATCTCGCACGGGTGTCCGTAGAGATGAACGGGCAAGATCGCTTTCACTCTCCCCTGCTCCCCTGCCCCCTTGCCCCCCTGCCCCCGTGCTCCTCTGCTCCCCTGCTCAATCGCTTGTTCTATCTGGTGCGGGTCCATATTCAGCGTATCCGCCTCCACATCCACCAAGAGAGGCGTTGCTCCCACGTGCTCAATGACGTGGACGCTGGAGCAGAAGGTCATGGGGGTGGTGATGACGGCGTCACCCGGGCCGATGCCCAGGGCCGCCAGGGCCACGTGCAGGGCCGCCGTGCAGGAGTTGAGGGCCAGGGCGGCCGGCGCGCCGATGAAGGTAGCGAATTCCTCCTCAAAGCGCCGGACCTTGGGGCCAGTCGTGATCCAGTCCGAGCGCAGGGTGTCTACAACCTCGACGATTTCTTCTTCGCCGATGAGGGGTGGGGAAAAAGGGAGAAAGGTATCACGCATCTGGCTTTCCTATTGCCATGCGAAGGGCTCTGGACGCTTTGCGCCAAAGGTCACTCTCCGGGTGCCGCCGAGCCATCCAATCTATGAACTTGCTACCGCCCAGGGAGAGCAATGGTTTTAAGACCGGATTGAAGACAATGAACTCTTTGAAGGGCATGATTTCAAAGCCCATGCGCAATTTGAAGTGGTCAAGGCCTGAGGTATCATCCAGCGATTTCAGGCCGTAGGAAACGTAGCGGACTTCGGGGCAGGAGAGTTTGAGTTTGGTTACGGTGAAGATGAGCGCGTTATTCGGATAATATTGCAAGTACTCATTACTTGAGCTTTGATGAAGGATACTGAAGCAATCTTCCACCAGGGCTGTCACCATGAAGGCAGCCAGGCAACCGCCGACAAATGCGCCCCAGGACTCAAAATCGGGGATCTTACTTGCGGCCTGGCAATAAAGACGCCATTGCTTTTCGGTGATTGTCTGCAGATCCCTTCCCTGGCGGAGGAAGGTTTCCACGTTCAGTGGGTGACCATTCTCTGCCAGATATGTGAAGTCTACCTGCTCAACAGTGCAATTCTCCAGTCCCCGGCGTGTTTGGTTGCGTGCCTTTTGGTGAAGTGAGTGGAGATCGTAATTACTGTCTGAGCAAATAAACAGGCCGCCCTCTTTGCCAGTCCTGTCGGGAACAGTGGGAAAGCGAACCGCAACAGCTGGCCCCATGAGCAACACTTGTGCCAGTTCCAGATGGGAAGGGGTCACCAGGCGATGGTAGGGCAGGCTCATGAAGAAGAGGGGTTGGGGGTTGTACCAGTAACAACTTTCGGTTTCGATGACCTTGTGGCCTTGGATTCGCCAGAACTCTGCGAACTGGGCTGCATTCATCACTTAACCTTGGTGGCCAAATAGAGTTCTTTACCAGCAATGGAAAACCTGCCCAATGTGACTCGAAACAGCAGGCGAGCCAGCGCAAAGTGCAGATTGTTCAACGTACGGAGGAAACCTCCTCTGCCCAAGGAAGCCTGTTCGGGGATCATTTTGATCACTTGGAACCCCACGCTCTCAAGAAGGAGTTTGAGTGTGGAAGGCGAGAAATAATAGAGATGCCAGGAATCCGTGCTCATTCTGGACCATTTGCCATTCAAAGCCCAAGATACGGGACTTCTGTCTCTAAAGAAGAGTCTGTAAGCCAATCCTGGTATTTCCACGCCTAGAAGGCCATCATCTTTGAGGATGCGACGGATCTCTACTAACTCTGCCCTGGGGTCTGCGAAATAAAACAGCGTGTCCAGCACGGTAACTACATCGAAGAAACCAGACGGATAATTGGCCTCGCGAATAGTCCCGCAGAACACCTGGGCACCATAGCGGCTACGAGCAAGTTCAACGCCTAAAGGCGAGGTCTCCACTCCGTACAGATGCCAGGCCGGTCCGACGAAATTTTCGAAGAAGGTGCCCGTGGCGCAACCGATATCCAACAGGTTCCCCCCTGCCTTCACTCTCTTGATAGCGTCCGCTTCCCTCCTCAGCACCTCCTGTCTGAAGAGGGTAAACATGTCCAGATTGTCATCCCGGACGTAGTGGGTGTGAAACTCTCGAACACGGCTGGATTTGGGGCGAGGGTTGAGGTATAGCAGTCCGTCATTCCGACACCTGACGATTTGGGCTGGGCCTGGGCCCTGGATGAACAGCTCAGTATCGTCCTTGCCGCAGATGATGCAGTTTACCTGCTCAAACTGATCATCCATGTGTTACCCCCTCTTTAGGAGATGTCTCCCTTTCCGACACAATAGAACAGAGCATTTTGTGGAACTCGCGGGCGGCGGCCATTCTGGAATGATGCCGAACTACGTACACCCTGCCATTGGCTCCTAACTTCGCCCGGTAATCCTCATCCCGATACAGACGCAGAATGGCGTGTGCAAGTGCCTCTGGATTCTCCGGCTCCACGCACAAGCCGCAATTAGCCTGATGGATCAGGTTCCAGGTGTCACTACCCGGGTCCACCGAAGCGATGACCGGGCGGCCGCTGGCCAGGATAGAGTAGCACTTGGAAGGTACCGAGTCCGCACCGACCCCCCGCCTCAGGGTGATCAGGGAAACATCTGCTGAAGCGAGCACCTGAGGCAACAGTTCGCGGGGCTGGAAGGGAATAAATTGGATGTTGGTAAGACAACTGGAGTGAGCTACTTGCTGCAAGCCTTTCTTCCCAGCCCCATCTCCGACAAACACGAAGCGAATCGAAGGCTCCTTCGCTAGCAGCCTGCCCGCTTCCACCACGTGTTCCAGGCCCTGGGATAAGCCGATGTTGCCCGCATACATGACCACAAAGGCATCATCCAGGCCCCATTGAGTTGAAAATTCATTTACCCGGGACATAGGGGAGACGAAATCAGTATCTATCCAGTTCGGGATTACCACTAGTTTAGAATTGGGTAGGCCCTTTGCTTGAAGGCTTTGCCTGAACCCCTCAGAGATAACCTGAACATATTCGGACCGATCCAGGCAAAGCCGCTCCATAATGTCAATCGCTCGAATGATAGGACGGTATTTGAAGACCCCAAGCCTTACACCCACATCTGGATAGATATCTTGTACACAAAACACGGCGGGTTTTCGACGGAGCGCACCTAACACGAGAAACGGTAATCCCACTTCAAGTGCCGGATTGGTAGCGATCAGGACGTCATAGTGGCGCCTCAGCCCCACAAGTGATGCCAGGAACTGGTAAGAGATGAACGTGAGCAGGCGCTGTCCAAAATGGGCACGGTTCACGCTAGGCACCCACACCCGAGTGAGATCTACCCCGTTGCATTGTTCTCGCTGGACGAACCGCCCTCGAAACTTTGGAGAGACCTGACCGGTGGGATAATGAGGGACAGCAGCAATCACCGATACCTGATGTCCCAGGCTCACAAGGTCCTCGCACAGCGTGGTATACAGCGGGGCACTCGGTCCAAGGTCTGGCGCGTAAAAAGGCGTAATCAGCAGAACTCGCATGAAGCCTTTAGCGCTCCGTCAGCATTCTATCCAGGATTCTCCGCACCTGCTCGCGATCTTTCGTGGCGAAGTACCAATCAATCGTGCGCTTCAGCCCCTCCCTGAAAGGCACTTGCGGTTCCCATCCGAGCAGTTTCTTTGCCAGGGAGTTATCTGCCACCCGATTCAGCGGGCCAGTAGGCATGTCCGGACGCAACTTGATCTCCGCCTTGTGCCCGGTGTACTCAAGCACCATTTTCACCGCATCAATCACCCGCACCCGCTCCATGGTGCCCAGGTTGACGGCGGTGCCATCGTCTATCTTCTCGGCGGTCAGGATAGTGCCGCGCACGATGTCGTCAATGTAGGTCCAGTTGGGTACCTGGGTACCGTCGCCCCAGACCTCAAAGGGGTTCTGGCCGATGAACGCCTTGGCGATCATGGCGATGACGGCGTGGTTCTCCACGCCCCGGGGGCCATAGACAGTGAAGTAGCGGCAGGAAGCGGCTTTCATGCCGTATTCTTTGTGGCAAGCCTTCAGAGTCAACTCTCCCATCAGTTTGGCCCAGCCGTACATGTTGTCGGCGTCGTAGGGAGGCTTGACCACGTCTTCGGTGAGGTAGACCTCTTGCTTCGGGTTGCTCTGCAGAAAGTTCGGGTAGACGCAACCCGAGGAGGCGAAGACCACCTTCTCCACCCCGGCCCGGCGGGCCTCCCAGAAAACGAGCCCGTCCAGAAACAGGTTCGAAGCCGGTCCTGCTTGATGCAAATCCACGTAGCCACGTCCACCATGATCAGCAGCCAGGTGGAAGACGACCTGGATGTCCTGCATCGCCATGCGGGCGACACCGGGCTCGCGCAGGTCGGCCTGGATGAATTCAACCGCTCCGTTGGCCAGATGCTGCTGGATGTTCTCCAGTTTGCCGCTGGAGAGGTCATCCACAATCCGAACCCTGGCGCCTCGTTCCACCAGGGCATCTACCAAATGGGAGCCGATGAACGAAGCCCCGCCCGTGACCAATACCTTACAATCGTGCCATTGCATGGATGATTCCTCCTGGTGATACGTCAAATACTAAAGAGGACGGCCATACCAGTTCACTCTGCGCCGTCCCTCAGAGGTAGTCAGCAACAACGTAAAACCCGCCTTTTCGTAGAGGTGGTTGGCCGCATGGTTAGTCTCGTAGGTGGAGGTGAACATATACCCAAAGCCATGGGCCTGTGCCTCAGAGATTGCTGCCTGAACGAGCCTATCACCTACCCCCCCCCGCCTATCTTGGGCCACAGCCAGGGCATGCAACACACACCAGCGGGGTTGAGCACCGAGGCGTCGCAAGAGTTGCTTAACCGGCCGCCTCTCCCACAACTGACGGGCAAGATGGTAAAGGCTCAGCGGATGCTGTAAAGCGTGACAGGCAAGCCAAAACCCAACCCCTAGCGGATGATGCCTCAACAGGTCCCACAACAACCGCTGTCCGTTCCAACGCAAGACCACCAAGCCGTAGATTGTGCCATGACCTGCGTCTTGGGCTACCAGACACATCCCCTTCGAGCCCTGGCCGAGAATCTGGTAATAGAGGCGTAGCAACCTGCGCCCCGGCTCTCCCGAGAGCCGCTCCGTCAGGTAACGCATGTGCAGGTCTACGGCGCTGTCAACATCTTCATGACATAGGGGAGCAATCATCATGTCTCCTGCTTGCGGATGAGATAATTGCCGATCACCAGCACATCCATCTTCGTCCGCAGGAAGCACTCAATGGCCTCCTCCGGCCGGCAGACGATAGGCTCATTCTCGTTGAACGAGGTATTGAGCACTACGGGCACCCCAGTGCGATTTTCAAACTCCCTGATTAGTTGCCAGTAGAGAGGGTTGACATCCCGTTCTACCGTTTGCAGGCGACCTGTACCATCCACGTGCGTCACGGCGGGAATCTCTTGGCGCTTGTGTTCCAGCACGTTATAGACCTTAATCATAAAAGGATCAGGGTAGGTCTGGTCAAAGTAGTCGCCCACGGACTCCATCAGGATGGAAGGAGCAAAGGGGCGGAACGCCTCGCGATGCTTGATGCGTGCATTAAGGATGTCTTTCATATCGTCCCGCCGGGGGTCGGCGATGATGCTGCGGTTGCCCAGCGCCCGGGGGCCCCATTCCATCTCGCCCTGGAACCAGCCCAGGACGTTGCCCTCAGCTACCAGTTGAGCGCCGATGCGGGTCAATTCCTCGTCATCGTGGGTCTCATAAGCCAGGTTGTACTGTCGCAAGACCTGTTCAATGGTCCCGTTGGTGAAGCGGGGGCCGGTGTAGGCATGGTTCATGACGAAGCCGCGGGGCTGGTCCAGGATCTGGTGATAGATGTAGTAGGCGACGCCCAGGGCGGTGCCGGCGTCGTTGGCGGCGGGCTGAATGAAGATGTCTTCAAAGGGCGTATTGGGCAGCACCTTGCCGTTAAAGGTGCTGTTCAGCGCTACCCCACCGGCCATGCACAGCGCCTTCAGGCCAGTGATGCGTTGCAGGTGGCGGACGATGTGGAACTCCGCCTCTTCCAGCATAGCCTGAAGTGAACCGGCCATGTTGGCATAGTGCGGTGTGATCTCGGTACGAGGCTGACGGGGTGGGCCGAACCTGTCCACGAACTTCTGGGAGTAGATCGTCCCCAGGACAGGGGAGCCCTCCTCCCAGGTCATGTCCACCCCTTCCGCGTAGTGGATGAAATAGTCCAGGTCCAGTTCAAAGCGTCCTTGCGGCTGGAGGCGCACGATCTTGCGCATGTCGTCCAGATAGACCGGATCGCCATAGCCAGCCAACCCCTGCACCTTGCCCTCATCCCCGAACTTGGGGAACCCCAGCCACTGGGTGACTGCCGTATAGAAGATGCCCAGCGAGTGGGGGTAATTGACCGTATCCAGCACCTCCATCTTGTTGCCGGACCCCCGGCCGATCATGGTGCTGACGAAATCGCCGAAACCGTCCACTGAAAGGATGGCCGCCTCCTGGAAGGGGGAGACGAAGAAGGCGCTGGCCATGTGCGCCCGGTGGTGCTCCACGTTGTGGAACTCCGCTCTTAATGCGGCGGGCTCCACCCCCAGGCTCTCGCAAAAGGCCTTCTTTACATCTCGTACCTCAGCCCAATTCGCCAGCCGCTGTTTGATCAGGTGCAGGCTGGGGTTCCGACGCAGGGCAAAAAGCACCTTCTTGTACAGGTTGGCGCTGGGGTCGCGGGAGATGCCGATGTGATCCAGGTCGTAGGGGGTGATCCCTGCTTTCTGGAGGCAATACTTGATGGCCTCGGACGGGAACCCGGCCCAGTACTTGATGCGCCGGAAGCGTTCCTCTTCCGCAGCGGCGATAAGTCGGCCATCTTTAATGAGGCAGGCGGAAGCGCCTGCATGGTAGGCGTTGATGCCTAGGATGTACATGCTACTCTCCTTGCTTTATTTGGGTGTTCTGCTTCGCCAATCTTGAATCACTTGACGGTAGACGTCCAGCATCTTTCGGGCTACTGCGTCGGCATCATACTCTTGTTGCACCAGTTTACGACCTCTCTCCCCCATTGCTCTGAGTTCTCCTGGGTTACCCAGGAGGGTGGACCAGGCATGAGCGATTTGTGGCACATCCAAGGGGGCGATGGAACCGGCTCCAGCCCGAGCGACCTGCCGGGCGATCCCTACCTGATCCGAAAGCAATACCGGCAAGCCAGCCGCCAGCGCTTCAGCAGCAGCCATTCCAAAATTTTCAGAGTATGAAGTTAGGATAAATAAATCGGCATCCCTAAGAGCAGAAAGGCGATCTTCGCCTGTCACCATCCCGATAAAATGCATCTGGTTTTGCAAGCCAAGCTGATGCGTTAGGCGCAATGCCCGCTTACCACTGCCGTCATCATCGGGCCCCGCAACTACAAGGTGGGCATCTGGATATTTGCTAGCCACATCAACAAACGCGCGGATGGCGAGATCAAGCCCCTTTTTGGTGCTTATCCTGCCGAGGAATAATGTGACTATGCTATTCTCTGGCAACCCCAACCGTGAGCGCAGTTTTCCCCTCACAGGCAGAGACGAGAACTCACTAAACTCTATCGGATTAGGCACCACAAAAGTTGGCGGCTTCAAGCCCAATTGCCTGATAGCTTCTTGCTCCATTTCATCGGTACAATGAATTGCAGCGGCCGTATTGAGCCTCGCCCGTTCAAAGAGGGCAAGGTACAGCCATTTCTTCCAGTACTTGTGGTGGAGGTCCCAGGACATTAGTCCTCCTCTAGGGGATTCGATGCGTGGGACATTGTACCGACGACAGGCCGAGGCCGCGAGCCACATGGGATAGGTCCATAGGGCCGACGAATGCACCAGATCATACTCTCTTATGCGTTGAGCGCATGCCCGTCCCAGGTCTGGAGAGTAAAACGGGAGCAGACACCGAATGCGGCGGAAATAGTAGACTTGCACACCACCAATGTCTATCGGTTGGCCAAGGGGGACATCGAGCTGATCCTCCCCATTGGCGTTGGTGGTGAAGACGGTGACTTGGGCTCCAGCCCTAGCCATGGCTTTGCAAAGTGAAGAAATGCTGCGCACAGGGCCACCGTAGCAGAAAGCAGGGTGGTAATAAGGTATCACAAACAAAAGGCGAAGCGTCCTTCCTTCCAATTTCATGATCCAAATGGCTATGGGGGATGTGCGAAGCAAGAGCTTAATCCAATATTTGCTTATATCTATTGAGGAATACTCTTCCAGCAGATGCGTATGAGAATTTCTCAACTGCAACCTGACGGGCGTTCCTGCCCATGATGCTGCGAAGTCCTGCATCATCTAGTAGTAACTGGATGGCAGCAGCAAGACTTTGTGAATCACCGACGGGAGTAAGGAGCCCCGTCTTTCCTTCGATAATCGCCGTTTCTGGCCCGCCACATCGCGTACTGACAACCGGCAGGCCGCTCGCCATTGCTTCTAGGATTACTATTCCCAATCCTTCTTCATCAGAAGATACCACAAGCATGGTCGCTCCTCGGTAAATCTCTGCGAGTTCAGCGCCGTACCTCGGTCCAAGAAATCGAACCTTCTCTGAAATTCGAAGAGAATTTAGCAAATCGCAGAATTTCGGCGTTAGGGAAAAATCTCCTACTAGGTATAGATCAGGAGCAGAAGGTAGATGAGCCACAACTTGGGAATATGCGTGGAAAAGAAGGCGAATATTTTTCCGTGGATCCGACAGGCGCCCAACACACAGCAGGTAGCTGCTGTTAACATGATTACCCGGGTAAAACAAATTGGTATCAACACCACAAGGAGCTACAGAAATCCGATCAGGTGGAATCCATGTCCGAATTTGCTCAAACGTATACTCGCTTAGGGCAAACACAAAGCGAGCTTGGCGAACTGCTTTGCGGTCATAGTGTTCTGCTAGTCTAATCATCATCCAAGACCAAGTGCGTTTTGCAAAAGGCATATGATGAGTGCGGCTAAGACGATCCTGACGACTTGTTGTTGCTGTCCAGATGAGAATTGGTTTCCTTACATCACTAGCAGACCAAGCCCACGCTGGATAACCAATGACGAACTGCACTAGATCAAACCGCTCCAGCAACTCTGTTAGTTCAGCTCTAGGCCTGTAACGTTGTGGCTCCAGCTCCACCCAGTAGGCGCCGACATGCTTATAAGACCTGCCATTCCACTCTCCTTGGTGTACCTCAGGACAATTAAGCCATTGGAAAGGCTGGAGCAAATGAATGCTAGCGCTATCAGAAATGGAGTTTGCAAGAGAGATCACTTCGCAGTCATAAGATTGGCTCTCCGCAATGACGCGTTGCAGAAAGGCGGTCATCGTTGCCAGACCACCGATAGAAGATTGACTCAACGGGCCAAGTGTGACAAGAGCAATACGAGCTAACTTCCCTGACATCTAACCTTCCTGGTAGTATGCAGTGAACAAATCTAGATTATCAGATACCCAACCATATAAACGCCGAATGCCTTCAGCAACATCTACCTGGGGTTGCCAATCTAGGTATGCCGCTGCAGCCCTAATGTCAGAGATGTAAACCCGTTGATCTCCTGGACGCCAATCAGAAAACGTGTAGTCAACCCGTCGTCCAGAGATATTGCTCACCATGTCGAGTAACTCTAAAAGTGATAAGGTATTCTGTGGTCCCCCTCCTATATTGAAGGTCATGCCTCGCACGTGCTCTATGCGCTCAATAGCCTTCAGATAGCACTCTATTAAATCATCAATAAAAAGGACATCCCGCACTTGCTTCCCATTGCCATAGATTGTGACTGTCTTTCCCAATAGATGAGCTATGATGAACCAGGCTACCCATCCTTGATCTTCGACGCCAAACTGCCGGTAGCCATATATGCACGACTGGCGAAAGTTAACTGTTCGCAATCCATATATCCGGGCATAATCAAGCACGTACTGATCAGCAGTCCCCTTGGAACAGCCATAAGGGGAATAAAAATCCAATGGGTATTGCTCACTTATGCCAGATGGCATATCTGCAAGCTGATAGCGAGTGCTAGATTCCACAATTGAAACATTACGGAGCTCTCCGTACACCTTGTTTGTAGAGGCATTAAGCAAAATCGTGTGTGGGCTAAACTGTCGAATGGCCTCGAGGATGTTAAGCATGCCTTGAGCATTGATTTCAAAGTCGGAACGAGGATCACGAATGGAAGAGGTGACAGCCACCTGTCCTGCTAGGTGAATCACCGCATCGAACCCCCCATAGTGGATGATCTCTTCAATTTGCGCCCTGTCCCTTACATCAACCTGTAGGAAGTTAAAAGAGCATTGTCTCTTCAGCCATTCCAGGTTAGACTCTGAGCCTACACGCGAGAGGTTGTCCAAAATGGTAACACTATGCCCTAAATTTGCCAGCCGGAGAGCCGTGTTGGAGCCAATGAACCCGCAACCACCCGTAATCAGGACGTGCATTCCTTTGACCTCCATCAGCGATATTTCAGCCTTTCTTTTGGGTATATATGGTTCTGAAACGGTCTGCTTCTTCGCAAAGGCAAACTTAGAATGAAACCTAATAAACCGAGCGTGAGAAGTTGTGCAATGATTCCCCCTGCTGTTGATTCAACCCTGATCAGGGGTAGTAGAATCACAAGATAAATCAACATTCTGTCTGTTGAAATTGTGGTGCCTTGGGCTATATATCTCTGGTACAACCACGCACAGATCTTACCGAGCAAAAACATCCCTACCGCAATACCGACAACGCCCCAATTTATGTACAGGTCTGTCAGGGTCATAACAGCGGAACGTGATGGATTACTCAAAGGTACTCCCCCATACGTATACTGAAACCAGAGGTGGTACTCCGAGCTAGGCTTACTTGGCCATAGTATACGAGGGATAGGAGCAACAAAGGCGGGCCAAATAGTCGCGCCCCACTGAAAGCCAATCCTTGGAGTGAAAACGACGCCCGCGACAAGGGAGTCTAAGCCAGCAAAGCGATTCGCGACCGTTGTGATAATGAGCTGAAGGTATTGAATGGGACCCTGTTGAACTACATTGCTTAAGGCATCAACGAAGCTCTGGTACAGCCAAACGATGCCTTCAAGACTATTTATGGGGCTGGACCCATACAGGATAGAATATGAAAGACGGTATCGGTTCAAAAAAGTAAAGATCGCTAACATCAAGATGGCGTTGATTGCTAAAACTCGTTTTGATATGCCACCAACTCGCTGGTACTGAGTGACGATAAGAACTATAAGGATCAGCTGTGTCAGCTCTTCTTTTGATCCACCCGCGAGTCTTAAAAAAATATCCACAATCAGGATAAGCAGACTTAGCCATCGAACTAGGGAGGACGACACACGAAATCTTTCAGTCCATAATATGATAATACCGATAGTGCGAACCTCAATGAGCAGTCGAAGCGGATAAACAAACGCCAAGTCAATATCTTCCCGTGCAAAAAACAGGAACTGACCGGTACGAATACTCACCAGAATCCCGATCAAGCCTAATAAATACAACAGCACACCATATGAGAATGAAACAGGTGATTGAGATCTGTGATTGTCAGTATGATCTCCTCCGTAGCTTAATGTTGTTCTTGGTTTTGCTAGGCTCTTGCCCGTGCTATAGTACCCAGTGTAAAAGCAAAGCAAGCCTACTAAAGCATACCCAATTGGGAGGGCAGATCTATCCAAGAAATCAGCGCCCAAAGATGGCAGAAAGACAGGATCGGAAGGGCCCGAGGCTAGGTACAATGTTCGAATACCGTAATATAGCGCAAAGAGGATCGCATAGAAGTGTATCGGCTGGAAGAAATCTGCTTGACGCTGCCAAACATTCCTCATAAAAGGAAGACAACAGGCAAAAAGCAGCCCAAACGCTAAGAGCACGGGAACACGTGTTGAGGTCAATTCGCCTGTCAAAAAGCTGATTAGAATAGCGGATACAAAGAAAAAGGCTAAGGCACTGAGCAGAAGACCATGGCGCGCTGACCTCTCCCCATGAAGCCGTGAAGTGCCTTTTACTCCCCCAATTGTGTCCATGTCAATACTGGACCTTATTGCCACGGTCTGCAAGGGTGGCCGGTCTCACAACTGCCCCAAGATGCTTCAAAAGGTTGTGCACTTCTCGCTTATTCATAATTGCAGAAGTTACAGAGAAGGTGATGGTCATCAGGAGAGTCCCGCCGAGGAATTCTCCGATGCCAGATTTCACTTCATGACGCCATAACAGGGCTACGATCCCAGCCAACGCAGCGCAGCCTATTGAAGACGCATAATGTCTTCTGGGCAATACTATGTAGGATCTCGTTTGCCAGACAAGAGATAAGTAAGCCATGGCCATTCCAGCCATCATTGACAAAGGTAGCGCAGACCATCCCAATCTTGTCCGCAACGAGAACAACACAGCGACAAATGTACTAAACTGTAGCACCCGCGCAATGATCACTTTTCCCGGAGCGCCGCGTGCAGTTGCAAAGAACCTGAGATGCTCAAACAAAACCAATAGTAGCCCATACGGCGCCAGCCATAGCAGAGCAACCTGTACATCATCCCATCCGGCCCCGTAAACTAGGGACACGATCTCTCCTGGGAACAAGATTAGGATTAAGCTGAATAGGACAGCAGCGTGTAGTAAGAGATAGTTGAATAACACAAACATTCGCTCCTGGCGGTGTCGCTCTGAATTAAGCGCAAAGTAGGAGACATACGCAACCTGGCTGATAACCCGGGTGGTTGTAAACGATAAGAGTTCTGCCAGGAAGCGACCACGGTTATAGATTCCAATAGAGTACGGGGAGACAAACAGAGATGCGATCCCAGCATCTCCTTCATGATTTAGTACTTCCAATGACCGAGTACCCCAAAGCCTCATGCCAAAACTTGTTAAATTTCGCAGAGCATCTCGGGTGATTCTCACTTGGGCAGGTAGGAGCGACCTTCCAACCATAAGCAGCGAAAGCAAGCCCAGCGCATACGCAACATCTCGATAGACAAGAGACCAGATACTTGCACCCATACCAGCTCCGATTATGGCTATAATTAACCCCGCGCCTTGCGCAAAGGATCTCCGGGTGCTTACAACCCTAAACTGTAGATTCTTCTCAAGTGGCGAGTAGAGAATATCAGCTACCATGACGAGAGCTCGTGCAAATACAATGGCAAGAACGGGGCCAAGCAAACCCTGATAACCTTCCGGGAAGCCAACCGAAAGATACACTCCCAAAAGTACAATGAATACACCACTCACCAGGCCAGCAGCAATAAATAGCCCTGAACCTACAAGTTCACCAATCGGTAAGTTCAGGTAGATGATAGCCTGTGGTAGCCCCCAGGAAGCAATCAAGAAAGCAAATCCGGCAATCGAGGCAGCAACTGCATACGTTCCATATTCGCTAGGAACAAGAAGCCGAGCAAGGACGAAATTCCCGACAACGCTCAGGCCAAGAGAAATATACCCTGCCAGTCCAGCCCAACCGAAACTAACGGCTATCCTGCGGTTTGTCACTAATGACATTATTGCCCAAGATTTAATGCTAGGGTGAATGCTTCGAGCAAACGTGGCACAACGACATCTGGGGCGAAGTGTGTCCTATATCGCGCTATGCTTGCGGAGCTCAATTGATAGCGAAGTGATTTATCTTCAATAAGTGTCAACATCCTATATTCCAAAGCCTCCACATTCCCCGGCGGTACTAGGAACCCAACTTCACCATCCGGTGCAATTTCACCCAATGGTTCTATATTCGATGATATGATAGCACAACCCTTAGCCATCGCCTCAACCATAGTAAGATTATAGGTGTCAGCGTGCGTTGGAACCACAAGAACATGGGATTTCTCATACAGCCGGAGGAGGTCGCTCCTTGGTAGCCCGGAGAAAAGCTTGACATCCTTCAGTTCGGCTATAGCCCTTCTGAGAGAGGCGTCTGCTTTTGTGACCACACACAATTCCAGTTCATCGTAGCGAGATCTGATGCGTTTGTATGCTTGTAGAACCTCGATTAGTCCCTTGCGGCGATAATCGCGCCCTACAAACAGGAAGCGCAAGCGATCAGGATCTTTCAGGCGCAGGTCAGCCAGAGGCGGCACCCACGTTAATTGAGGGATTACTAAAACAGGGCAAGGCAGGGGACCAGCCAATTCCTGGAGACGTTGAGCGCAATTTTCAGTCCCAATAATTATCACGGTCACTCTTGGAGCCAGACGTTGGTACAGAGTTACCACATCCTGTTGAGTTACAGCACCGTACCAATCGTAATAGGCGGACGGGCTGATGCCTTGTGAATACCACACTTGCGGCATAGCGGTCCTCCGCGGCATTTGAGCAACCGAGACGACTGAGTATATAAGATTGGCATCCGTCTTCCGTATGTCTGGGTCGGCCACTGGAAGTTGGCGAGAGTACAATAACAATGGAACTTTACACTGAGCCCCGGTGAGGTGCAAAAACTTGCCAGAAAATCTGTGCAATGAGCGAAGACCGTCCCCATACTTAAGCAAATTAAACCCCCATCCATGTATCCGGGTATTAAGTTCCAATAAGGCCTGATAATGCGTAAAGTCACCACCTATTCTCGTAACCTCAGCTTGTGTCGCGTTCAGAAGAACCTGCATTGTTATAAGTGGTATCCCTGTGAACTCAACGGGGTGCTCGTTGCGCGATTCTGACCAACTCCCGCACTCGGTGCATGTACGTGTGACTTTGCACCTTAGTGTATGCCTTCTGTGCTATAGCCTTGCGCTCATCTTCACGGGCTAGATAGTACCGGACTTTGTCCTGCAGCTCATCCGTAGAACCGTAGCAAGCCATTTCACTTCCTTCCATGAAAAATTCCTCTTGGCCCTCACTTCTCATCGTTAGAAGAAATCCCCCACATGCCGGCACCTCGAAAGTCCGCATATTGTGGGCGCCATAATTTGCCTCAAAAAGGATGTTTAAGCATATCTTTGCTCCCGCCACTGCGCGTGCGTAATCTTCTCCATAGACCCATTTGCCACGATAGAAGGGCTTGAGCTTGTGCCTCAATTCTGTTTCGCCAAGTGCGCCATAGAGGGCTAGACGTCCTGCATTCGCTGCAGCAACCAAGTATGGACTTCTATCAGGCGTGGCTTTTCCTGCAAACATGACGTCCGCTTGCCAGTGTTGTCTCTCAGAATCGGATAGATTCACTGGATAATGGATCTCGGGATCAGCTGCAAAAGGTAGATACTCTACAGGACGCCCAGACAGGCTATGGAGCGGCCCAATAAAACTGCGATTCCAGGTCAGAAGCACATCATGCAACGGTAAACAGGCAAGGATTTCTGTTCGTCTGCCTAATGGATGGAAAATACTGTCTGGATCAAACCAGAGAAAGACCGTATTGCACTTACTGCGCATGAAGGCTATAGTTTCAGACTGTAGTTTCTCTCCTCGAATGACAAATACTATGTCCGGCTGGAAATATACCGCAGCCCGGCGTAGGCGCGCATTAAACAAAGAGCCGAGGAATCTCCCTCCTACTTTAAGGACCAAACGCCAAACGGGGTGTAGATAAGCTTCTCCTCTCGAAAGTGTACCTGGAATAAGTGAAACGGACAAAGGTGTATGACCTAGACAACGCATGCTCCGAAGATAAGATCCCACCAGATTATATGGGGATACGGCGGAGGAGACTATAAGAATGCGCACGTTGTCCAACTCCCTAACGATCAAGCCCGCCCGCGTCAAAAACGTCACGTAATATCTGCGCCTTTTCCTTCCTCTATAAATAGGAAATTGTGTGTGAACAGGTAATCCTTGGCGCTTCTGGCTATGTTTTCTACTTCGTCAGGGTTGATAGGGCGCAGTTGCTTGCCGACAGTCCATGCCTCATAACCCTTATTCCAAAAGATACTGAAAGTAGATAGCAAGTTCGGATTGACATTAGAACCCTTAGGTTGATGCTCCGAGATCGATATCTCAACTATCCATATAGGTTTTGGTTCACGGTCCAAAAAACTGGTAGCTCCTTCTACCACGTTTTTCTCCCCCCCCCGACGTCTACCAGAATAAGGCACTTGTTGCCTAGGAACCTAGAGCCTAAGACCTGTTCTTTCGCTCATTTGCATGACCACTATGGCGGATTTGCCCGCGCCGGTAGGGCCAGATCTTCATAGATCGACCGGGGCAAGGCCAGCAATTCCAAGATCTGCCGCTGCAAGTCATCCAGAGGGGTAATGTGGCGAATTGTTTGACCGGGCAGTCGGACAATCGTCAGCACAATGTTGCGGAAGGCCTTCAGCAGCCG
>JASFBC010000118.1:0-37590 GCA_036172315.1 Anaerolineae bacterium
TGCGTTACAGGCTAACAGCCTGCGTTACAGGCTAACAGCCTGCGTTACCGGCTAACAACCTGCGCTAAGTAGCGCAGGCCGCCAGGCCTGCTTCTGCAGGCTAACAGCCTGCGTTACAGGCTAACAGCCTGCGCTACAGGCTAACAGCCTGCGTTACAGGCTAACAGCCTGCGCTAAGTAGCGCAGGCCGCCAGGCCTGCTTCTGCAGGCTAACAGCCTGCGTTACAGGCTAACAGCCTGCGTTACAGGCTAACAGCCTGCGTTACAGGCTAACAGCCTGCGTTACCGGCTAACAACCTGCGCTAAGTAGCGCAGGCCGCCAGGCCTGCTTCTGCAGGCTAACAGCCTGCGTTACAGGCTAACAGCCTGCGCTAAGTAGCGCAGGCCGCCAGGCCTGCTTCTGCAGGCTAACAGCCTGCGTTACAGGCTAACAGCCTGCGTTACGGGCCGCCAGGCCTGTTGCAGATTGTACTACAGCCAGACGCAAAGCGCCAAACGCGCCGGGAGTTGGCAGGTTTTCCGGTTATGGTATAATAACCCCGCCTTCTTTCCGGCGAATCCGATTTCCCGGAGGTAGAACCCGTGAAACTCCACGAATATCAATCCAAGCGCATCTTTGCCCGCTATGGCATCCCCGTACAGGAAGGCGAAGTAGCGACCACTCCCCAGGAGGTACGCTCCCTGGCGGAGCAGATCGGTTGTCCTGTTGTCGTCAAAGCCCAGGTGCTGGTGGGCGGGCGGGGGAAGGCCGGCGGCATCCGACTGGCCCAGACCCCCCAGGAGGCCGAAGAGGTGGCTGCCCGCATCTTCTCCCTCCAGATTAAGGGCCTCCCGGTCCGCAAGGTGCTGGTAGCCCGTGCGGCCGAGATCCGGCAGGAAATCTACCTGGGCATCGTGGTGGACCGCGCGGCGGCCCGCCCGGTGATGATGGCCTCCTCCGAGGGAGGCGTAGAGATAGAAGAAGTTGCCCGCACTCACCCGGAAGCCATCCAGAAAGTCCACATAGACCCCTTCGCCGGCCTGCGGGGCTACCAGGCCCTCTGGCTGGCGAAGGGCATCGGCCTGCCCCCGGCGCTGCATCGGGACTTCGGCCGCATCGCCCAGGGGCTCTATCGCTCCTTTGTGGAGTGCGACGCGTCGCTGGCGGAGATCAACCCCCTGGTCATCACGCCCGAAGGGACCCTTCTGGCGCTGGATGCCAAAATCGTCCTGGATGACAACGGCCTCTTCCGCCACCCCGACCTGGCGGAACTGCGGGATATAGACGAAGAGACCCCTTCGGAGCGGGCCGCGCGCGAGGCGGGCCTGTCCTTCGTCCAACTGGAGGGTAACATTGGCTGTATGGTCAACGGCGCCGGGCTGGCCATGGCGACGATGGACATCATCCAGCATTTCGGCGGGATGCCCGCCAACTTCCTGGACATCGGCGGAGGCGCCCGCGCCGACCGGGTGGCGACAGCGTTGCGGCTCATCCTGGCCGACCCCCGGGTGAAGGCCGTCCTCTTCAACATCTTCGGCGGCATCACCCGCTGCGACGAGGTCGCCCGGGGCATCGTCTCCGTCCTGGAAGAAATCCGGCCCAATCTCCCCATCGTAGCCCGTCTGGTGGGGACCAATGAGGCGGAGGGACGGCAGATTCTGGAGAATTCCGGCTACGGCATTATCACCGCCACCACCCTGGCGGAGGCTGCGCAGAAAGCCGTCGCCGCCGCACGCAGCGCATAACCCCCGTTTCCGCACTTCCCTTCACCTTTCACCGGAGGCACTATGGCAATTCTGGTAGATAAAACCACCCGCCTGGTCGTGCAGGGCGTGACCGGGCGCGAGGGCGAATTTCACACCAGACAGACCCTGGATTACGGCACGAACGTCGTTGCGGGCGTCACCCCGGGCAAGGGCGGACAGTTCGCCTGCGACGGCCGCGTCCCCGTCTTCGACACCGTCCGGGAGGCGGTGGAAGCCACCGGCGCCAACACGTCCGTCATCTACGTCCCTGCCCCCTTCGCTCCGGATGCTATCATAGAGGCGGCGGACGCCGGGCTGGGCCTGATCGTCTGCATCACCGAGGGCATCCCGGTCAACGAGATGATCCGGGTGAAGGCGTACCTGGATATGAAGGGGGTACGGCTGATCGGCCCCAACTGTCCGGGCCTGCTGACGCCGGGTCAGGCCAAGGTGGGCATTATGCCCGGCCACATCGCGATGCCCGGCCCGGTGGGCGTCGTCTCCCGCTCCGGCACCCTCACCTATGAAGTCGTTTACGCGCTCACCGCGCTGGGCATCGGGCAGACGACATGCGTCGGTATCGGCGGCGACCCCATTATCGGCACCCGTTTCGTGGACGTCCTGGCCCTCTTTGAGGCGGACCCGGAGACGAAGGCGGTGGTGCTCATCGGCGAAATCGGCGGCAACGATGAGGAGGTGGCGGCCCGCTTCATCGCCGAGCGGATGACCAAACCGGTGGTCGCCTTCATCGCCGGGCGGACGGCGCCGCCGGGGAAGCGCATGGGCCACGCCGGGGCTATCATTGAGGGCGGCACGGGGACAGCGGCGGAGAAGATCGCTGCACTGGAAGCCGCCGGCGTCCGCGTGGCGGAGCACCCCGAGCAGATTGCCCGGATGGTGGCGGAGGCTATACGCGAATAAGAGCCACTACGGCAACCATTCAGCCCGACGGAGATCGTCCTCCCGGCGCCGATGGGAGGCAGGAGCAATGGAGGGGCAACCCTTGCGGTGGACCATAGACCATAGATGACGGTGGTCGGCGGTCCGTGATCGGTGGTCTTGTCGTCCGTCGTCCATCTGAACGGACGGCGCAGGCCGCCCGGAGGCCGCAGGCCCAGGGAGGCGGACTTTCCGTCAGCGGTGAGAAGGATTCGTGCATTTGTGTCCATTCGCGGATAGTCCACTTTCCCATAAGGAGGAAGCAATGCCCCGAGGAGGTCTTTACCACCGTCAGGACTGCGAAGATTTCCTGCGCGGATGCCTGTGGATGGGCACCGGAGGCGGTGGCAGCCCGGAATGGGGCCGCCGGGTGCTGGAGAAAGCCCTGGAGGACGGGCTGAAACTGGAGTGGGTAGAGCCTTCGGAAATCGCCGACGACGCCTGGACCTGTACGGCGTACGGGATGGGCTCCATCGCGCCCGCCTCCGAAGAGACGAAAGAACTCATCCGCCGTCTGGGCCTGACCGACCGTTACGATGACCGGACGATGGAAATAGCGATCCGGGAACTGGCGGCTTACGCCGGGGTCCAGATCGGCGCGCTTGTCCCCTCCGAACTGGGGGCCGGGAACACCCCTGCCCCGCTGGTCGCCGGTGCTCGTCTAGGCATCCCCGTCGTGGACGGAGACTACGCCGGCCGGGCCATCCCGGAGGAGATGCAGGGGACGCCGTACCTCTACGGCAAGAACAGTTGGCCCTTCGCCAGCGTGGATAAATGGGGGAACATCGCCATCGTCAAAGAGACCTGCAACCCCTACATGCTGGAACGCATCGGCAAGATGCTGGCCGTCGCTGCATTCGGCACCTGCACCATCGCCGCCACCCTGCTCTCCGGCCGGGAGATGAAGGAAATCATCGTCCCGGGGACCCTGACCCGTTGCCTGGAACTGGGGCGGGCGATCCGGCAGGCGCGGGAGACCGGAGAGGACCCCGTCCGCGCGGCGATCCGCTTCACCGGCGGCTGGCTCCTCTTTGAAGGCGTGGTCACCGGCAAGGACTGGGAGGACCGGGAGGGCTACATGTTCGGCACCTCCCACATCCGGGGCACCGGCGACTACGTCGGGCACACGATGGACATCTGGTTCAAGAACGAGAACCACGTCTCCTGGCTGGACGGTCGGCCCTTCGTCTGTAGCCCGGACCTCATCGTGGCGGTGGACCGGGAGACGGGCGAAGGCATCACCAACACCGACCTGGACACCGGGATGCGGGTAGCGGTGGTGGGGGTAAAGGGACTGGAACCGTTCCGCAGTGAGCGGGGCCTGGCCGCCGCCGGCCCGCGCTACTTTGGCTTTGATATAGACTATATCCCCATAGAGAGGCTAATGGCCTGATGGAACTGGCTTACGGCACCGAACCGCGCCCCGAATTCTACAGTCTGGAACTGGCCGCTGCCGCCCATCGGCTGGTCACCGAAATGCGCCCGATTCGGCCGGGCCAGCAGGTCGCCATCACCGCCGATACCCTCTCCGACCTGCGGGCCGTAGAGGCGACGGCCCAGGCAGTCTACGCGGTCGGCGGCATTCCCTCCATCTTCCGGTATCCGACCAACCCCCAGCCCTGTATGGACCCTCCGGCCCCCGTTGCGGCCGGGCTTCCCCGGGCAGATGTCTGGATAGACTTCGCCGTCGCCTACCACCTCTACAGTCCATCCTACCATGCCGCCATCGCTGCCGGTTGCATCTACGTCTGCCTGACCGGGATGGACGCCGATATGATGGTGCGAACGGTCGGACGGGTGCCCTACCGGCCCCTGCGGGAAATGGCCGACCGGCTCTACCGCCTCTCCCAGGCCGCCGATGTCGTCCGGGTCACCGCCCCCTCGGGCACCGACCTGACAATGCGGGTGGACAAGGCCGGGGACCCCTTCTGGGAGCCGCCACCGGAGTCCGGCGGCTATCCCCAGATGCTGGGGGGACAATCGGGCTTTATGGCAATTCGGGAGAGTTTTGAAGGGATTCTGGTCTTTGACGGTGCGCTCTGGCCTCCGGCCGAACTGGGTGTCCTTCACCACCCGGTCCGGCTGACGATTGAGAAAGGCCGCATTGTCTCCATAGAAGGCGGGTATGAGGCGCAGGTCTTTCGGCGCTGGCTGGAATCCTTCCAGCACCCGGCGATGTTCCAGATGGACCACGCCTGCTATGGCTTCAACCCGGGCATCACCCGGCCCAGCGGGCGGATTCTGGAGGACGAGCGCATCTTCGGCTGCATGCAGTTTGGCATCGGCCCCAGCGATTGGGGCGCGCCGTCCCATACGGACGGAGTCGTGCTGAACCCCACCGTCTATCTGGATGGAATGCCGATAGAGGAGGAGGGCCGATACGTCCATCCCGACCTGGAGGCCCTTTGCCGGGAACTGGGCGTGCCCGGTTATTAGGCGATTCCGCAACCATTCAGCCCGACGGAGATCGTCCTCCTGGCGCCGATGGGAGGCAGGAGCAATGGAGGGGCAACCCTTGCGGTGGACCATAGACCACAGACGACGGTGGTCGGCGGTCCGTGATCGGTGGTCTTGTCGTCCGTCGTCCATCTGAACGGACGGCGCAGGCCGCCCGGAGGCCGCAGGCCCAGGGAGGCGGACTTTCCGTCAGCGCTGAATCGTCACGCGATTTCTATAAGGCACCCCCAGGAGGCTGATATGGTATGGGCCGATGAGGAGAAAATCATCGCTGGAGTCCGCACTATGCTGGAGATCAACATGGGCTGGCAGCCTGGCGAGCAACTGCTGGTGGTGACCGACGTCCCCCGGCCGGAGGATTGGGCCGGGAAGCCCCTCCCCGCGCTGACCGGAATGCTGGAGCGGGCTATCCTGGCGCGGCAGGTAGCAGAGGTCGCGCGCCGGATGCGGCCGGGGGAGAAAGTGGATTTCGTCACCTACCCCGCCACCGGGAGCCACGGCGCGGAGCCTCCGGCGGATCTGGCCATACGCCTGCGGCAGGCCGATGTAGTCATCGCCCTGACAACTTACTCCCTCTCCCACACCAACGCGCGGGAAGCAGCGACCCAGGCCGGAGTGCGTCTGGCCAGTATGCCCGGCTTCCTGGCCGAGATGTTCTACCCCGATGGCCCGATGGCGGTGGACTACCGCCAGGTGGCGGCGGAGGCCGAGGCGATCGCCTGGCGGCTTACGGAGGCCCGGGAAGCCCGGGTCCGCTCCCCTGCCGGCACCGACCTCCGCTTCTCCCTGGCCGGACGCGCCGGAATGGCCGATACCGGCCTCTACGGGCGAAAAGGAGAATGGGGCAACCTCCCGGCGGGAGAAGCCTACATCGCTCCGGTGGAGGGGACGGCGGAAGGCGTCCTGATCGTCCAGGCCGGATGGCACCCCGGGCTGACCGAGGAAATGCGCCTGGTGTTCCGCCTCGGGCAGGTGGTGGAGGTTCTGGGGGGCGGCGAGGTGGGGGAGGAACTGCGCCAGTTCCTGCGCCCGGGCGATGACGCCCTTCCCTACGCCGCCCGCCGCAACCTGGCGGAACTGGGCGTGGGGACAAACCCGAACGCCCGCCGGCCGGATAACATCCTGGAAGCGGAAAAGATTCGGGGGACAGTCCACATCGCCATCGGCGACAATGCGCACATGGGTGGTACGGTGACGGCTGATTTCCACGAAGACTTCGTCGTCCCTCAGGCGGAACTGTGGCTGGATGGACAGAGAGTGTTATAAGTTCAGATGCCCGAAAGAAACGCGGCCCGGTACGACTTTACAGGGCTCACCCACATCCATTGCTAACGCGTGCCGGGAACTTGATGTTGACAAGGTGCTGAGTTTCAGTTAACAGTATACCCTCGGCGTATAGAATTCACAACAAGGGCTTGCTATGCGCGTGCGACACGTAGACGGACGGTTTCTTATCCGGCTGGAGGCCGGAGAAGAGATCATGGCCTCCCTGCGAGCATGGGCCGCAGAACAAAGGGTGGGCTTCGCCATGCTCTGGGCGATCGGCGCCATGCGGCGGGCCACCCTGGGGTACTTTGACACCACCGCTACCCTCTACCGCCAGATTCCGGTGGAGGAGCAGGTGGAAGTATTGAGCATAACCGGCAATGTGGCTCTCGGAGAGGATGGCGCCCCCATCGTCCACGCCCACGCCATCCTGGGACGCTCCGATGGGAGCACGGTGGGCGGTCACCTGGTGGAAGGCTACGTTTTCCCCATGCTGGAGGTGGTCATTCGGGTGTTCCCCGAGCCGATATGCCGCCGGTCCGATCCTACCACCGGCCTGACCCTCTGGGACCTGTAGGCAACTCCTGCGGAGTTGTCTTATCGCCCCGGTATCACTTTCAAAACCGTACCGGGGTGAATGGTGAAATCCGGCCCGATGTGGTTGAGGCCAGCCAGTTCCTCCACCGTCATCCCAAAGCGACGGGCGATGGAATAGACCGTATCCCCGGGCCGGACATAGTAGCCGTACCCCCCTCCGGGGGCCGGCACCGGGACCAGCACCATTGTCCCCACCTGGACCTGCCGGGGGTCGGCAATATTGTTGGCTGCGGCGATCGCCTGGGCCGTCGTGCCGAACTTCAGGCCGATCCGGAAGAGGTTCTCCCCCGGCCCCACGATGTAGTAAATGCCCCCCGCTCCCGGCGCCGCAGGGGTTGTCACCGCCGGCTGAGGGGTTACAGGAGGCGGCAGTTCCTCCGTCGGCGCCAACGCCGTACCGCTAATGATAATAGCCCCATCCGCCAGAGGAACCACTGAAACCGGGTCGCCGTTCTCGTCCTGAGCCATCACCCGCTCTATTCGGAGCGAGGTGCCCCCCGGCGCAATAGCCCGCAAGGAGAGGGAGACCAGGACGCCCGCATCCCGGGCGGTCGTATCAGGCAAGACCGCCGCTTGATAAATCAGGTGATTCCCCTCCCATTTGTTCTCCAGCACCAGCCCCATCAGGTCGCCTGGCATGGCCTGAATCCCCTCCCTCACCGGGTCCGCGTCCACAACCTGGACCAACTGCGGATCAAAACTCACCTCCAGAGAGAGCGAATTCACGCCCCCTACCCCCTCTGCCCAGACCTGGACGGTAGTTGTCTCTCCGACCTCCAGCGAAACGCTGGCCGGATTCAGGTACAAACTGGGGGGACGCGCCGCCGTCGGGGTTTCTTCAGTGGAGATGTTAAAAGGGACGGGGATGGTAGCCGGCGGCGGCAGTTCTTCCTCCGGAAAGGCGGTGGCAGCGGGGCTGGGGGGTGGCTGAGCACACGCGGTCAGAAGAAGCCCTAACCCTCCGAGGAGCCAGCAGACGATTGCACGACGCATACTATCCCTCCTGTGACATCTGAAGGGTCAATCCGCAGGTTAAGCGGGCCCAGTCCTCCAGAGATAGCCGCTCCGCCCGGATGCGTGGGTCTATGCCTGCCCTCCGCAGGGCATCGGCCGCTTCGTCCGAAGAAATGCCCAGGCCCCTCGCCAGACTGTTGCTCAATTGCTTACGGGGCTGGGAAAAGCCGGCCCGGACCACCCGAAAGAACCGGGCCACATCCGCCACCTCCACCGGCGGTCGGGGATGACGGTCTATTCTCACCACCGCCGACTCCACCTCCGGCGGGGGGTAGAAGGCGCCAGGCCGAAGACGGAACAACAGTTTTGGACGACCATAGAACTGCACGCTGACCGCCAGCAGGCTCATCCGTCCGCTTCGGGCTACCATCCGCTCTGCCACTTCCCGCTGGACCGTCACGACCATCCGCTGGGGAGGGAGACGCGCTTCTAACAGGTGCCGGAGTACCGCCGAGGTGATCCCATAGGGCAGGTTGGCGACCACTTTGTAGGGCTCCTCCCCCATCAGTTCGGACGGGTCCAGGGCCAGAATGTCTCCCACCACCAGATGGACGTTGGGCCAGTTGGCCAGTTCGGCCTCCAGGACCGGCAGGAACCGCCGGTCAACCTCCACAGCCACCACGCGCCCGGCCTTCTCCGCCAGGAGCCGGGTCAGGTTCCCTACGCCTGCCCCGATTTCCAGGACAGCATCTTCTGCCCCCAACTCAGCGGCGGCCACGATGCGGGCCAGCGCCCGCGCGTCTATCAGGAAATGCTGTCCCAGTTCCTGGCGGGGCTCCAGACCGTAATGGCGGAGAATCTCCCAAACGTTACCCACAGGCATCCCCTGGACGCCACTCCGCCGCGCGGCTCACTACGAACGTCGCACCGTATCAGTCCAGGATGTACGGAATCTGGTCAGGCGGAGGGACAGGAGTAAGGATGTAGACGTCCACCCAGCGGTACCAGAGGACCAGGTCGTCGTCGTTGTAGCCCAGGTCAATCCGCCGACCCTTGATGGCGCCGCCCGTATCCGCCGCCAGCCCGATGCCATACCCGGGCACGTACACCCGAGACCGAAGGGGAATGACGCGCGGGTCCACGGCGACAATGCCCCGCTGCATGGGCAGACCCAGTCGGGTACGGCCGTAGTAGGGACTGGTCTTCGGCACGCCTGCCGTAGACGCGCTGTAAGACGTCGCCAGCATGCGGATGACCCGCCAGTACTCCACCGGGCCTTCCGGCGTCTCCAGTTGCCGGACGATGATCTTCGTCCCGTAGCCGACGATTTTCTCCGTCGGCGGCAGGAGGACGTATTCGTCTTCCAGCGCGCGGGCGACCTCCCCGCCGTTCTCGTAGCGCACCCGCCAGCGCCGCTGGAGGATACCCGCCGCGCCCTCCTGAATCAGCCGACGATAGTCTATTTCCAGTTCGGGGTCCGGCTGCCAGCGTACCGAGTAGGGGATCGGCTCCTGCTGGACCAGGAACGCCTCCTCCACCCGGATCACCTGGACGACCGTCTCTTCGCCCAGCGGGGTCTCCGGTGGCAGGTCGGTGTAGTCCTGGCCCACCAGGACAATGCCCAGGTCGGCCAGCACCTCCCCCACCCGGCTGCGATGCGTCCGGGTGCGGATGGTCTTCCCGTCTACCCGTACGGTCACCGGTCGGGAGCGCTCCACGTAGATATGCATCCCGGCAGATACGGGCTGTCCCAAGTCGGGCCGGACACGGTCGGCCCAATAGAGGGCCAGGCCGAGTTCTTCCAGCGCCCGCCCGACGGTCGGCGCAGCCGTGGTAAAGGAGACGGTTCGTCCGTCCTCGTGGAGGGTCACCGGGACCGCACGGGTGACCTGGATCAACCGCTCACCGGTACAGGCCGGTATGGTCGCGGATTCGCAGGAAGTGACTGTGACCCGGTCAGCGGGGTGGACGGAGAGGCCTGCCTCAGCCAGAATCCGGTCTGTCGTTGTCTCGCGGGTCCAAACCGTCCAGGTCCGCCCGTCGGCCCGGAGGGTCACCGGGCGGGCCCGGGAGACGGTCACCGACATCCCTGGCCGCAGGGCCGTCTCCGGGGCCGGTTCCACCCTGTCCTCGGGGCGGAGGTTCAGGCCAACGTCCAGCAGCAGGGCACCGACCGTCTGCTGGTGCGTGCGGACGGAGCGGACCTCTCCATCCACCATCAGAGTGACCGGAATGGCGTCAGCCTCGTAGGTTGCAGCCAGCCCGCCCGCCAGCAGCAAAATAGCCAGGGCGACAGTACCCTGAATCAGAGAACACCGATTCATCCCGTCGGAACTTGTATATCGTCCGTGGTCTATGGTCTACCGTCCGTGGTCAATGCAATAAAAAAATGGCCGTGCACCTTCCGTCGAGCCTGGCCGCCGGGCCGCCTCCGGCCGTCCGGCTCCGGGCAGGCACCCCTGCGGCACCCAGGAGGGACTCCGTACCGTTGCTTCCTCCCGGACCTGGCGGGGTTTGGAGGCTCCTGCCGCGCAGGACCCACCGTTCAGCACCCTCTGACCGGAGGGATTTCCGGCGACGTGAGCCCTCGGGAAGGAATTCAACCCCGCTATGGCGGATTGCGGGTACAGGGCACCGCCAGCTCCCCGTCTAGCACGGCCATATTCATGTTACCGCAGGATAAGGGATTGTCAAGCAGGCGTTTCCTGACCGGACATAAGGTGGGACAGGGAAGTCCTTATGAACGGCGCAGATGGTACGGGATGTCTATGATGACCCGCTGGAAGCCCAGTCGGCGCCGCCGGTAGAGGAGCGCCGCCTTCAGGAGCCAGGCCGTCTGGTTGTGGAGCAGATTGTGCCACCAGCGCGCCGGGACAAATTCCGGCAGGATGATAACGGCTTGCTGTCCATCGTTATGCTGACGGTCGGTCTCGTCCAGGAAGTCCAGCAGCGGCCCAATGATGGAACGGTACGGCGACGGCAGGATGACCAGCGGCACGTCGGGCCACCAATGCTCCCACTTCTGGCGCACCTTTTCCCCGCTCCCCGGCTCCAGTTCCACATAGACTGCTATCACTTCCCGAGCAATGGAACGGGCGAAATTGACCGCGTCCACAATGCCCCGGTGGACGCCGGAGATGGGGATGACCACCCGGGGACGCGGGGGGATTTCCAGAGGAGGGGGGAGGCCATGCATAGAGAGTTCGCAGGCTACTTCCCGGTAGTGGGCTCGGACCCGGAGAAGCCAGGTGACGATCAGGGGGATGGCCAGAATGGTGATCCAGGCCCCTTCGGTGAATTTGCCGACCCCCACCGCCAGTGTGGTCAGGCCGGTCGCCAGCGCACCCAGGCCGTTCAATGCCGCCTTCAGCCACCAGCCCCGCCCCCGCTCCCGCCTCCAGTGGACGACCATCCCGGCCTGGGAAAGGGTGAAGGCCAGGAAGGCCCCGACGGCGAAGAGGGGGATAAGAGCGTGGGTATCTCCGCCAAAGGAGAGAATCAGTCCGGCAGTGAACGCCGCCAGTACGGCGATACCGTTGGAATAGACCAGCCGATCGCCCAGGCCGGCCAGTTGGCGGGGCAGGAAGCCGTCCCGGGCCAGAATGGCCGCCACACGGGGGAAACCGGCGAAACTGGTGTTGGCCGCCACGGCCAGGATGAGGAGGGTGCTGAACTGGATCAGCAGATAGGCCGGGCCGCTTCCCAGAAGCCGCCGGGCCAGCGCGGAAAGGATGGTCTCATCCGGTCGGGGGATCACGGCCAGCGCCTGGGTCAGCCCGATGCTGCCGACAAAAAGAACGGCCATCAGAGCAGCCATCACGATGAGGGTGCGCCCGGCGTTGCGGGCCTCGGGGGGCCGGAAGGCCGGTACCCCGTTGCTGATGGCCTCAATTCCGGTCAGCGCGGTGCATCCCGTAGCGAAGGCGTGGAGGATCAGGAAAGACGTCACCGGTTCAACCGGAGGTGGGGCAACGCGCGCCAGGTTCCCCGGCCCTTCCAGCGTCAGCCGCACCACCCCCCAGGCCAGCATCGGCAGATAGGTGCCCAGGAACAGATAGACGGGAACGGCCATGGCGGTCCCCGCCTCCTGAATTCCACGCAGATTGAGCAAGGTGATAATGCCCAGCAAGAGGAGGGCCAGTTGCACCCGATAGGGCCAGAGCCCGGGGAAAGCCGATGCGATGGCCTCCACGCCTGCCGTCAGGCTGACGGCGGCCGTCAGGATGTAGTCCATCATCAGAGCAGCGGCGGCGATCAGGCCTGGCAGCCTCCCCAGATTCTCCCTCGCCACCGTATAGGAACCGCCACCGGTGGGATAGCCGTGAATGGTCTGGAAGTAGGAGAGAGCCAGCAGGACCAGCAGGCCGCTAATGGTCAGGCCAATAGGAAGTGCCATCGCCAGTCCCGCCGCCCCGGCGACCACCAGCCCCAGGTAGATTTCCTGGTTGGCGTAGGCGATGGAGGAGAGGGCATCGGGGGAAAAGGCGGCCAGCGCCCGGATTTTGTTCAACCGCCTGTGGGTCAATTGTCGGGTCGGCAGCGGCGGGCCGACCAGCAGATACCGGAGACGATCCAGAATCATCGGGAACCGTTACCCCCTATGCGGATTGGAAATTGGCCCCGGTCCGCCACCACGTCGGGGAGGGACTCCAATGGGATCGTCCGGCGGTCTTTCTCCCCGCGCGCCTTTACCTCCACTCCCCCGGCCTCCAGGCTCCGGCGGCTCACCGTCAGCCGGACCGGACAGCCGATGAGGTCGGCGTCGGCGAACTTGACCCCGGCGCTCTCGTCCCGGTCATCACAGAGGACCGGGCGGCTCAGCAGGCGGCAGACCTGCTCCGCTGCCTCCCGCACCGGCTCTTCCCTCCCCAGCACGACCAGGTGGACGTCAAAGGGGGCCAGGGTGGAGGGCCAGACCAGGCCGAATTCATCCCGGCAGGTCTCGGCGACAGCGGCGACCCAGCCCTCCAGTTCGGCCCGACACCATCCCACCGAGACCGGGCGGAGCGCGCCGCCGGGGTCGGCGTAGAGGTGGGGCCCGGCGGCGCGGTCGGCCCACCAGGAAACCAGCACCGTCCCCGGTAGCGACTCCAGCGGCGCGCCGCACCGGGGGCAGAGAAGACCGGCCCGGGCCTGCGCTACGTCTTCCAAAAGGGTAACGGCGAAATCGCGCGGGGTGTTGATGCCCGTCAGGTGATACCCCTCCCGGTTGGCCCCGGCGACGAAGTTGACCCCGGCCCGGATGGAGGGGTCGCCGACGACCAGCACCCCCTCCCCCTCCCGCGCCGGACGTACCCGCAGCCCCACCGGGGAGGCATACCCCGGCACGGCGCCGATGGCCCGAATCTCCTCCTCCGTCGCGGGACGGAGGTCGGATACCCCCAGCAAGCGGCACAGTTTGGCCTCGTTCACCCCCAGGTCGCCCCGGATGACGACGAAGATGATCTCCCCCTTTCCCTCCAGCCCGGTCGCGTAGAAGACGGCCTTCAGGGTTCGGGTAGTGGGGACACCCACATAAGCGGCAACGTCGGCGATGGTGGGGCAATCCGGGGTGGCCACAGGGTGGACGTCCTCCAGAGGCTCCGGCTCCCCGGGCGGCAGGGAGAAACGGGCGGCTTCGGCGGTGGCCATATAGCCGCAAGCCGGGCAGCGCAAGAGTTCCGTCTCGCCGGAGGGATGAGGCATCGCCAGGGCGGCGCCGTCCAGTGTTTCGGCCGGGAGAAGGTCCAGGCCGGTGGACGCCAACTCCCGTCGGATGGCCTCCCTCATTTCCTGGCAGAGAGTGTCGCGGGCCTGGGGGTCGGCGTGCAGGGCGGCGGCCCAGAGCACCTCCCGCTCCCGCCAGCGCCAGAGGCCCCAGGGCGGGTCCGCCACCAGAGGACGGAAGCCGTAGAGGAGGCGCGGGAGGTCCCGGTGAGAGGCGACATGACGGGGGAGGAGAGCCCGCAGCGCCCGCCCTTCGGGTATGGAGACGGGAAGGCCCATCGCCTGCCCGCCCAGCCCTTCCAGTGCGGCGGAAAGACGGGCCCGGGCTTTCGCCAGGACACGCGCCCCCAGGGGCAACCAGGCGTACCGCCCCGGCTCTACAGGGGCCAGAAGCGCCGCGCGGATGGCCAGCGTCAGTCCGGGGGTGGCCGCTTCGGTGGGGGGTTCCCGGAGGGTGCGGCCGAAGAGGTGGGAAGTGGAGAAGCACATATTTCTATTCCGTGTTCCGTTCTGCCTGATTTCCGCAATCAGCGGGTTCTGCGCCTCTGTGAGGGTAGCAATTCTCACACCCGCCATCTGCGCGTACCAGCATACCGGGTCGGCCAGGAGCGGCGGCTTTTATTCCGGAAGTTACCGATTTGTTCCAGGAGCCACAGGGCCTCGGCGGCAAAGCGTTCCCGGGGTTTGAACCATTTCACAGCCACCGAGGCATCCAAGACGATCATTCCTCATGATGAGAGGCCACCACCGATTGGGTCAGGTCGGCCGGCCAGTCGGCCAGTTTTTGGCGGATGGCCCGAATCTCCGCCACCGCGCGGGCCGCCTGTGCCCGCTCGCTCAGGGTGGGCTCCCCCCGGGTCGGGGCAAGTTCGGGAAGATGGGCCTCTTCCAGCGGCGCCAGTTGCGCCACCGGTTTTCCCCGGATGTAACGGACAGCCCGCGTGCGGACCTCCCGCACCACCTCCGTTGCCCGGATTTTCAGTTCCCGGACACCAATCTCAGCCATCGGTCTTTTCTCCAAAGTGGTTCTTTTTGTGGTCGCATTGTAGCAGACTTGAGGGGAAAGTCAAGGAGTGAAGATGTGCCGGGCGCTTTTGGAAGTGCCCGGCGCATCCCCCAAGATTACTTTTTGCGTCTCGGCCCAGCGTCCCGACCGACTTTCTGCTGCAACTCGTAGAGTTTGTTGATGGCCTCCAGCGGCGTCATCTGGGAGATGTCCAGTTGGCGGAGTTCCTCCACCACCGGGTGCTCGTCGGCGAAGAGGACGGGCTGATAGGGGCGAGGGGCGGGGGTGCCGGGGCGGAACTTGCCGCTCTCCAGCCCTTCCAGCAGTTCCTGCGCCCGCTGGATGACCGGTCGGGGGACACCCGCCAGTTGCGCTACGTGGATGCCGTAGGAGCGGTCCGCGCCGCCGGGGACAACCTTGTGCAGGAAGACCACCTGCCCGCCCTCCTCCGCCACCGCCAGGTTGACATTCTGCACGCCAGGGAGGCGGTCCGCCAGTTCTATCAGTTCGTGGTAGTGGGTGGCAAATAGCGTACGCGCCCGCCGCTGAGGGTGATTGTGCAGATACTCCACTACCGCCCAGGCGATGGAGATGCCATCGTAGGTGCTGGTGCCCCGGCCGATCTCGTCCAGGACCAGCAGGCTGCGGGGGGTGGCGTTGTTGAGGATGTTGGCCGTCTCCACCATTTCCACCATAAAAGTGGACTGGCCCGAGGCCACCTCGTCCTGCGCGCCGATGCGGGTAAAGATGCGGTCCACGATGCCGATGCGGGCCCGCTCCGCGGGGACAAAACTGCCCATCTGGGCCATCAGGACGATGAGGGCGTTCTGGCGGATGTAGACCGATTTCCCGGCCATATTGGGGCCGGTGATGATGAGAATGCGGGTCTCCTCGTCCAGGCGGAGGTCGTTGGGGACGAAGGGTTCGGCGATGGACTGCTCCACGATGGGGTGGCGTCCGCCGATGATCTCCAGAACGTTCTCGTCGGTCAGTTCGGGGCGGATGTAGCGGTTGCGGACGGCGACCTCGGCCAGCGCGGCCGCCCCGTCCAGCCGGGCCACCGCCCGCGCGGTCTCCAGGAGCGCCGGGGCGCGCGCGGCGATGCGGGCGCAGACCTCGCGGAAGATGCGGGTCTCCACCTCCACCTGCCGCTCCTCGGCATTGAGGATGAGGGTTTCCATCTCTTTCAGTTCGGGGGTGATGAACCGCTCCGCGTTGACCAGCGTCTGTTTGCGGATGTAGTCGGGCGGGACGGCGGAGAGATTGGCTTTGGTGACCTCAATGTAGTAGCCGAAGACTTTATTGTAGCCGACCTTCAGGTTTTTGATGCCGGTCCGCTCCTGCTCTCGCCGCTCCAGGGAAGCCAGCCACTCTTTCGCCTCACGGACGGAGCGAAGGAGGCCGTCCAGTTCTTCGGAGAATCCGGGGCGGATGACGCCGCCGTCGGAAAGGGACGCGGGCGGGTCGTCCACGATGGCGCGGGCGATGAGGTCGGCGATTTCCCTCACCCCACCCCCGCCGCCTTCGGCGGCACCCCCTGGGGTCAGGGGGAGGGGTGAGGCCAACTTCCCCACCGCCTCCAGCGCCCGCCGGATGCCGATCAGGTCGCGCGGGGTAGCGATACCGCCGACAACCCGATTGACCAATCGCTCCAGGTCGGGCATGTCCTTCAAAGCCTCCCGAACGCGGGCCCGAAGTATCCCGTCCTGGACAAAGCGCTCCACCTCGTCCAGTCGCCGCTCTATCTCTTCCCGGTCCACCAGCGGCTGGACGATGCGGGCCCGCAGGAGCCGTCCGCCCATCGGCGTCAACGTCCGGTCCAGCACGCCCAGCAGGGAGCCCTGAACCCGCCGCTCCCGCAGGCTCTCCGTCAGTTCCAGGTTGCGACGGGTGGTGGGGTCCATCACCAGGAAGCGGTCGGTAGAGTAGGTGCGGAGGGTGGAAAGTTGCGCCAGCGCGCCTTTCTGGGTCTCCTGGAGGTACTGGAGGATGGCGCCCGCCGCGCGGACGGCCAGCGGCTTCCCTTCGCAGCCGAAGCCCTCCAGCGTCGCTACACCGAAGTGGTCCAGGAGCGTTTGGCGGGCCGTACCTCCCTCAAACCGGTACGCGGGGTAAGGGGTGAAGTGGATGCCGGGGAAATTCAGGTCGGAGAGGGGCGGGGCAGCGGGAGCGGCGGATTTCCACTCTCGCGCGTCGGGGAAAAGGCACTCCCGGGGCTGGAGGCGAGCCAGTTCGCGGGGCACCTCCTCGCGGGCCAGTTGGGTCGTGGCGAACTCGCCGGTGGTGATTTCGGCGTAGGCCAGGCCGGCCCGGTCCTCTTCCACGACCAGCGCGGCCAGATAATTGGGGCGACGGGCGTCCAGCAGCGCCGGCTCCACCACAGTGCCAGGGGTGACGACCCGCACCACCTCCCGCTCCACCAGCCCTTTGCCGGTGACCTCACCCACCTGTTCGGCAATGGCGACGCGGTAGCCCTTCTCAATCAGGCGGGCAATGTAGTTCTCCAGTGCATGGTACGGGACGCCGGCCATAGGCACCCGCACGCCTTTGGCCACAGGGCGGGAAGTGAGGACCAGGTCCAGTTCCCGCGCGGCGATCTCCGCGTCGGCGTCAAAGGTCTCGTAAAAGTCGCCGAGGCGGAAGAAGAGGATGGCGTCGGGGTGCTGGGCCTTCAGGCGCAGGTACTGTTTGCGGATGGGGGTGACGTCTTCCATTGAGCAGGATGCAGGGTGCAGGATGCAGGGTCGCAGAGCGCAGGGAGCAGGACCTATGCTACGGCCAGGGAAGATAGCGCACCTGCCCTTCCCACTCGTTTTCCCGACCGCACTCCGTGATCAGGAGAACATCTTCTACAGCCAGCCAGATAGGGACTTCACGCCCAACCTCAAGGACACCTGCTGTCGCACCCTCCAGAAAGGCGGCAATCACCGTATCCAGAGGGACACGAGTGCCGCTTAACCGAATCACGCCCTCGGTGTCCTTCTCCAAAGCGCGAGGGTCGCCCCAACTGAAATCGTATCCGCCTCGTTCATATTACCTTCTGATACCTCGCCCTGCACCCTTTTCGGTCTATAATATAAGAGTGAGCCAGCGACTTGTCAAACAGGCCCGCAGGAGGCATCTGCCTCTTACTCTCCCTGCTCCGCCGGACGGCCCGTCACCAGGGCGACCACTTCAATGGCCGCCTCTTCTACGGGCTTGGAGGTCATGTCCACCACCGGCCAGCCGTGGCGGTAGAAGAGGTCCAGCGCGTACGCCACCTCGGCCCGGACGTGGCGCAAATCGGCATATTCGCTGACCAACTGGCTGATGCGGCGCACGCGGGCCTGCCGCAACTGGGCCAGCCGGACGGGGTCCACGGTCAGGCCAACCACCCGCTCCGGCGGCAGACGGGAGAGGACAGACGGAGTATTGACGCCCAGGACGATGGGGACATTGCCCACCAGCCAGCCCCGATAGGCCAGATAGATGGTGAGTGGGGTCTTGCCGGTTCGGGAGACACCCACCAGGACAATCTCCGCATGGACCAGTTCTTCGGCGTTCTGCCCGTCATCGTGGCGAAGGGCAAAATCCACCGCCTCTATACGCCGGTTGAAGTCCTCCATCCGGTAGAGGCCAGGCTGGGCCAGAGGAGAAGCCCCCAGAAGGTCGGAGAGGCGCTCCAGGAGGGGGCCCATCAGGTCCAAGGTGTGGACGTGGTGACGGCGCCCTTCCTCAAACATCGCCCGGCGCAGGTCCGCGCTGACCAGGGTGTGGACGACCAGCGCGCGGGCCTGGGCGGCCTGTCGAACCACCTCCTGGATCTGCTCCGCCGTCCGCACCTCCCCGAATCGGCGCACCTCCACCTCCTGGGGGAACTGGGTCAGCGCGGCGCGGAGGACTCGCTCCGCCGTCGTGCCGGTGCCATCGGAGACGGCGAAGACGACAAAGGGATGGGCGCTCTCAGCGGTCATACAGTCACGACTTCCACCCGCAGCGCGGTCAGGACATCGGCGATAGGATTGATGACGGTAGCGGCTTCGGAGCCGGCGAAGAGCAGGCCAACCACCCGCCGGTCTCTGTCCAGGATGGCGGAGCCGGAATCCCCGGGCTGGCTCATCGGCGAGGCGATCAGTTGGCCCTCAAAGAGAGCCGCAGGGCCGTAGTAGTCAATCCGCACCGTGGCGTCAATCTGGGTGATGACCCCGGTGGTATAGCCGGTCGTCCGGCCGCTTTTCTGCACCTGCATGCCCAGGGTGGCCTCCCCAACGCCGGTGGGAACGCCGATGCCCAGAATGTCGGGGGAGACCCGGTCGGTGCTCAGAGGACGGGCCAGCGCCGCGTCCACCCGGTTCACCCCCGGTGTCTGCCGGACCGGCTCCAGACGATGCCGGGAGCCAGCCAGTTTGGCCAGGGTGTTCAGGCCAGCCGCCAGGAGGGTGGCAATCCGGCATTCCGGCTCGGTGATGCCGAAGTCCAGCGGGATGAACTCTTCCAGCGTGGCGGTGACATCGTCGGCCGTCCCGCCATCCGCCGGTCCGGGCTGGAGGATGGGGTCGCCGGAGCGGCCTCTGTTAATGTCTGCCAGGACGTGGTTGTTGGAGAGGATGAAGAGGTCGCTCCCCCGCCGCACCAGGCAGCCGAAGGTCCCGGCGCTGATGTGGATGTGGCCAACCGAGACGCCCGGAGGCACTACCGGCCGCCAGCGGCCGCGCGGGCCCTGAAAGGCCCGCAGCACGCCCAACTCCACCACGTCGGTGGGGATGCCATCCATCTGGGGTGGGATGAGGTCCTCCGGCGTCAGGGCGGATGGGTGGACTTTATGGGTGACGGAGATGACCAGGCTCAGTTCCCTGGTTTGTACTCCCTCCCGGACCTTGTAGCCGATGCCGCAGGCAACGACGTTACGCCGCCCCAGCAGGTCGGAAAGGTACCGCTGTTTCAGAGCCGCAATCTGCGCGATGTAGGGTTCCACGAGGCCTCCTTTCAGGCTGGTCTGAAGACCCCGAAGGGCACGAAGAATGAAATTCTCCAGCGGTGCTTCGTATTAGCACGAAGCCCAGCGGAAGGCAACTGCCGAAAGGCCTCCACCCGTCCGGCAACGCGGCCGTCGCCTTCTATGACCAGGCACTCGTCGGCGCGTGGTGGCGTGAGATAAATCTTGCCCCGATCGTCCGGCGGGATTGGCTCCAACCGTGTCAGGGTGAGCAGGTCTGTGGTCTGGGGTCAGTGGTCTGTGGTCAATGATCTACGGTCTGTGAAAATACCAGTCCAAGATTTCCTGCGCCACCGGTACCGCCGTCACAGAGCCCTCGCCGCCGTTATAGATAAAGACGATAAGGGCAATCTGGGGGTTCTCCACCGGCGCGTAGGCCATAAACCAAGCATGGGTCGGCTGAGCGAAGCCCTCCCGACAGATGCCCATCTGGCGGGCAATGTCGTCGCAGAACTGGGCGGTGCCGGTCTTACCCGCCACCCGGACCCCCGCCACCTGTGCGCGGGTCGCGGTGCCGTAGACAACGGCTCCCTCCAGCCCCTGCTGGATGAGGCTCCAGTTCTCCGGAGAGATGGGCAGGGTACGGATGATTTCCGGCCGGAACGGCTGGACGACGTTCCCCTGGGCATCGGCGATGTGGTGGACGATGCGCGGCCGGTAGAGGGTGCCGCCGTTGGCCGTCGCCGCCATCACGTTCAACATCTGCAGTGGCGTCACCAGCAGGTAGCCCTGTCCGATGGAGAGGTTGTAAGTATCGCCGGTGGACCAGTTCTCCCCGATGGTCAGCCGCTTCCAGCGGGCGGTGGGGACCAGCCCTGGCGCCTCCTGCTCCAGTTCAATTCCCGTCGGTTCCCCCAGGCCAAAAAGGTGCGCGTACTGGACAATCCGGTCCAGCCCCAGCCCCTTAAATTGTTCGTACCCCCCGCCGACCTGATAGAAGAAAATGTCGCAGGAAAAGGCCAGGCCGTGGACGACATCCAGCCAGCCGTGGCCGGAGCGCTTCCAGCAGTGAAACGGCTGGGCCCGCTCCGGGTCGTTGGGGTAATACTTGTTCGGGAGCATGATGGTGCCGGGGCAGTTCAGGCGGGTGCGCGCCGTCAACACTCCCTCCTGCAGCGCGGCCGCCGCCGGGACGATCTTGAAGATAGACCCGGGCGGCAACTGATCGGCGATGGCGTGGTTAAGCAGGGGGCGGTGGGGGTCCTCCAGTAATCGGGTATATTCCTCCAGCGAGATGCCCTCGGCGAAGAGGTTGTTGTCGTAGGTGGGCAGGCTGACCATCGCCAGAATCTCACCGGTCTGCGGGTTCATAGCAATGACCACGCCCCGGCGGGAATTGACCCGGTCCATCCCCTTCTGGAGCGCCTGCTGGGCCACCGGTTGCAGTTCCAGGTCTATGGTCAGGTAGACGTTGTGGCCAGGGGTCGGCGGGATCTCGTCCCCCAGCACGCGCACTGCCCGCCCCAGGATGTCCGTTTCCTGGTAGCGCTGGCCGGGGGTGCCGCGTAGCCACGATTCAAGGGTCATCTCCACCCCGGCGTAGCCGATGCGGTCGGTGGCAGGGTCGTAGCCCCGCTCGGTGTATTCCTGTGCCTTCTCTGCCGGGATGGCCCCCATATAGCCCACCAACTGGGAGACCAGGGAGCCGTAGGGGTACTGGCGTCGGGAGACCACGTCCACCCGCACACCGGGGAAGGCGAACTCCTGCCCCTGGGCGATGATGAGGGCGACGGTTCGGTCCACGTTGGTGGCGACGACCAGGGGGTCATACGGGGCATAGGCAACAGACCCGGCGTCCAGCGCCCGCTCCACCCGCTCCCGCAGGCCAGGCTGGGAGCCGCTCCCGCTGTAGGGGACGCCCAGCAGCGCGGCCAGGCGGCGCAGTTCCGTCTCCCGCCGGACCTCGTCCTCCGGCAGGTAGGCCGGGATGATGACGACCTGAAAGGCGGGGACATTGCGGACCAGCGGCTCCCCGTTCCGGCTGTAGATGAGGCCGCGCGGGGCCGGCAGGGAGACCAGTTCGGTCCGCTGCTGGTGGGCCCGAGCGGTCCACTGCTCCGACTCCACGACCTGCAGGCGATAGAGGCGCAGGGCGTAGATGGTCAGCGCCAGAGGCAGGATAAGTCCCAGCAGGAGCAGACGGGGCGCGGTGAAGAAAAGCGCCAGTCGCCGCAGCGGCCCGCGCGCCGGAAGAACGGAGGGCTTTCCCTCCTTGCGATTCGGCTGAGAATTCCGCGCCATGATAGAGAATCGGGAGAATCGCTGATTCTTTTGATCCTAAAACGTGATGCCCTCCGGACGGGTACGACGGTCCAGCCAGGAAAGGGGTACGTGGACGATGGGAGCCAGCAGGGCGTTCAGGACGGCCGACGGTCCGACGATGTGGGCCAGTGCGTACGGCCAGTCCACCGGATAGCCCGTTGCGGTCATCGCCAGGAGCAACATGATGTGGGAGAGGAAACAGGCCACCAGCACCAGCAGGATTAACTGGAACGTCGTAGAGCCCAGTTCCCGCCCCCATTGCTGCCCGACCAGGAGCGCGGCGGCCAGCAGCGCCAGAGTGAAGCCGCCGAAGGGGCCACCGGAAAGGGTATCCAGCAGCAGCCCGCCGATGAAGGCCCAGACGGCCCCCTCCACCGGGCCGCGCAGGAGGGCCCAGACGGCAACCAGCAGGAAGACCAGGTCCGGCCGGGCGCCGAAGAGGGATACCCTGGCCAGAGCAGTACTCTGGGCCAGTGCGGCCGCTGTCAATAGGGGAAGAACAATGTAGAGGCTTAAAATGGCCCCCCTCCGAACCGCTAACGCTTACGCATAATCAGCAGAAACTCCGATTGAATCCCCTCCGGATTCTTGTTTTTGCGGCCTCTGAAGAGTTGGCGATTCTTAATCCGGTCTTCGTACACCTGGATGAACTCAAACCCCCGCTCTCCGAAATACTCGCTCACAATTCGCCAGGTTTGGACTTCAAACTCATCCACGTTCGGGTTGCCCACGAAGACACACAGAACTCCTCCTGGGATCAGGAGACGGGCCGCGTTTTCCAATCCGCGAAGAGTGTAATAAAAATACGAATCCAACATAGCGCGCAGGTCGTCCCGGCGCAGAAGCCGACGCACCTCTTCCAAAGTCGGGGTAGAAACCACCCCTTCTGCTCTCCGATATGGGATTTCCAGGCGGCTCAGGCGTCGGATCTCTTCTTCCGAATAGCCCAGCCAACCGAGGTCCAGTTTGAAGGTTCGGATGTACTCCTGTGCCTGGAGATAAGGTGGGGAGGTAATAACCGCTGTAAACCGATAGGGTGGGATGTCCCGCCAGATTTCTGGATCGGCAGAATCCACTCCTCCCCGATACAAGACTTCACCGGACTCAACCTGAAGGCGCAGTGCCAGCTGCCGGAGCCGGCTCAATGTGTCAAAGGCAGTCTCGCCAATCAGTTGATCCAGTCGGGCCTTCCAATCTTTTTGTAATAATCCCTCCATCTCGGCCCGCTTGGCTTTGGACTTGAACAATTTCGGGGCCCTATGTTCTGCGTATGAGAAATGCTTGCTGGCCTTCAACAAAGCGACTTCAATGATCCGGGCGTAAATGTTATCACCCTGACCTTTCACCCATCCCCAATATCGGCTCAAAACCCGCAGAACATCTGGATCATACCAATAATCAATGTTGGAGAAAGCAGGTCGGAATTCGGAGCCGTTCGCAGCCTGGCGCATGTCGTCCAGGGCTCGCTGCAGAGCAGCCGGGTCTGCGTCATAACGGAAAAGAATCTTCATCGGCACGATGTGATTGAGCATCGGATTGAGGTCCAGAAGCAGCGCGTTCCGCCCCATCAAGACGGCTTCTAATCCAACGGTTGCCGAGCCGGCAAACGGGTCTATAACCCAATCTCCCCGCGCCGTGTATTCTTTCAGACAGAACCGTGGGACTTGAGGGATGAACTTGGCAGGGTAATAGAACAGCCCGTGGCTCAGGTAATTCGTATCCGTGATCTCGGGTGCCAACGCGCGGAAACTGACCAGGAACGGTTCTCCGGATGAGCGGGTAGAAGAAGGCAAAGCCTCAAAGAGGGGCAATTGGTAGGACCAGGGTAGCCCTCCTTTATCCGCCAGGCCGGTAATTCTCTGACCTTCCAGCCGGTAACAGTGTTTCTCATAAATAGCGTACAGAAAGAGCAGATCGCGAAGGTATAGCGCTTGATCTGCCGGTGCTTTAACGGGCAATGTGTCCTCTTTCCAAGTTCCGATGAGTCTCTCAACGGCATTCTCTATCAATGCTTGCAACTGGCCATAAGTATGGAATTCCAGTTCGATGCCCAGTTCTTTGCATTTGCGCTGCAACAGGTGAATATTGGAAATCCCCCTCAATGATTGGAGTTCCAGTTCAATAGAAGCGATCGCATAAGCCACCCAGAGATCATCCCACTCTTCAAGCCGTCGCACCAATTTAGAAAGCACCTGAGAAGCACGGGGAACCGGCGAGGGGTCCCATTGAACCAGTGCCTCCACAATTTGCTCCCAGCCATAAGCCAATTGGAGACAAATCCGGGACGTAATCGCAGCTCCTGATTCAATTTCGTCCGCCAAACTCTTAAAGTTGTAACGAAGTCCCTCCAAGCCCTGCAACGAAGAACGGATTTTGTTGATGGTTGAACCTCGTTGCTGGGACTCCCGTGGATCCCAAATTCCAATTAAGTACAGGGTTGGCAAAGAGGGTTCTGTCCCTTCGCGAATCAATTCTTTTATCGTATCCGCCAGAGATCCTTTGGCGGTCGTCCCGCCAGTATCATCCCGGGAGCGGAGTTGAATCAGGAGTAACCGAGTATGATCTCTCGTGGTGCCGATAATATCAATATCACTTTTAGGAGCGACGTGGAACGTTTGCCGCAGGAACGTCCGAGCCTCTTCTCCCTCCAGCACCTGAAAACTTGTGCATTGAGGCAGAACTCTTTTTAACAACTCTTCCAGGACTTTTCCCTGCCGTGCCCGATACGAACTGTGAAACCACTGCTGAAATGCGAACATCAGGGTATAGTAATCTGCCAGCCGGTAATTTTTCAAGGCATAAGCCCGGGTGATACCTGCCGCAAACCCCTTTACAATATCCAGGTCTTCCCGGAGGGCCTGAAACTCTTCCCGAAAGAGTCGGCAGACCACCCCCCACGCCAGGTCCAAGGGGCTACGTAGAACGTCCCGAATGACATCTAACTCCGGATTGTCATCCAGAAGCAAGAAGATACGGGGCTGATCCTCAAACTGCATAAATCCCCTCCTATTCCCCCGGCTCCTCCTGGACCAGGGGCTGGAAAGAGGTAATCACCAGGGTCAGTTCCACCCGCCGGTAGTCCACCGCCGGGTTGACCACTGCTTCCTGAAAGAGGGCGAAATCCTGCTGCACCACCTGGACGACCTGTCCCAGGATCAGGCCCCGGGGAAATGCGCCGCCCAGGCCGGAGGTGAGCACGATGTCCCCGACCTGGACGGTATCTTCCTGAGGGATGTAGAGCATATGCAGGGAGCCGTCGGCCTGGCCCACCAGCAGGCCAGTGGCGCGGGATTGCTGGAGGATGGCGGCAACGCTGTGGCCCGTGTCGGTGACCAGCCGCACTTTGCTGGTGTGGAGTCCGGTCTCCATCACCCGCCCCACTAGGACGGCGCCGCCGGTGACCACTGGCATCCCCACGGCGACCCCATCTGCCTGGCCGACGTTGATGGTGAGGTAGCGCAGGTACGGGTTCGGTTCCTGCCCCACCACCTCGCCGCAGGGAGCGTTGATACAGGCCGATCGTCCCACCACATCCGCCCCCAGGAAGGCCCAGGTGGGATTGGCCTCCACAAACCCCAGAAGTCCCCGCAACTGCACCACTTCCGCTTCGTACTCCCGCAGGCGGACGTTCTCAATGGTAAGCGCGTTGACCTGCTCCTCCAGTTCCGCCACCCGGGCACGCAGTTCCCGCACCTGCCGGACAGTCTGGGAAAGGTCGCCGATATCGCGGATCAGTGCGGTTGTCGCGCGCTGAAGGGGAGCCAGAACGACCTGCAGGCCCCGCTCCACCGGGGAGAGGATAGGGGTTTCGTGAAGGGCCAGGAACAGAATCGTGAGGATAAAAAATATTAGAGGGAGCCAGGAACGCCAGGTCCTGCGCCGCACTGCACCTCCTGAGGTGACTCAATTCAAAGGGCTCAGAGAACGTATCCGGTTACGGATGCGGCGACGGGACCGCCGCATCAATGATAATCCAAAGATCAGGAGAGCAGTTCCATCCCCCGGCGGTCGGTAGCCATCACGACCTTCCGCAGCAGGTCCACGTTCTCCAGCACCATCCCGGCCCCCTTGGCTACGCATGTCATCGCATCCTGAGCCACCCAGGCCCGGATGTGTGTCTCCTGAGTGACCCGCTCGGCCATTCCTTTCAACAATGCCCCCCCGCCGGTCAGGCAGATACCGATGTCCATGATATCGGAAACCAGTTCCGGCGGCGTGTCATTCAGTGTATCCCGGATCAGGTCCACAATGAGCCCGACAGAACCCGCAAGGGCCTCCCGAATCTCTATACTGCTGACCTCCACTGCCTCGGGCAGGCCTGTGACCAGGTTGCGGCCCCGCAGCAGCATGGTCTTCTCCTCGGGAAGAGGATAGGCAGAACCAATAGCAATCTTGACCCGCTCGGCGGTCTGCTCGCCGATTATCAGGTTATACTTCTGGCGGGCATACTGGATGATGTCCTCGTCCATCTCGTCTCCGGCAACCCGGATAGAGCCACTGACGACGATACCACCCATCGCAAAGACGGCGACCTCGGTGGTACCTCCCCCGATGTCCACTACAATGCCTCCCCGGGATTCGGTTATCGGAAGGCCTGCGCCGATCGCGGCAGCCATCGGTTCCTCTATCAGATAAGCCTCGCGGGCTCCCGCCGCGATCGCCGCATCGTAGACGGCCCGCCGCTCCACCTCCGTCACTCCGCTGGGAATGCCCACTACGACCCGGGGGCGGGGAAACGGGGTAAACGTATGCTGATGCGCTTTCTTGATGAAATAATCCAGCATCGCCTGGGTCATCTCAAATTCGGAGATGACCCCATCCCGCAGCGGGCGGATGGCAACGATATTGGCCGGTGTCCGCCCGACCATCTCTTTGGCCTCCGCGCCGATGGAGAGAACCCGACGGCTATCCCGCTCAATCGCCACCCACGAGGGCTCATTGATGACGATTCCCTTGCCCCGGACGTAGACCAGGGTGTTTGCCGTGCCCAGGTCAATGCCAATATCCAGGGAAAAGAGGCCCAGCAACGCGTCTATGGGATTCCACAAAGGCATTTCTTCACCTTTCGGGTTTACCTATGGAAAATATAACCAGAGTGATTATACCACAAATCGGGGCTTTGGGTAGTGGAGACGCCGTTTTCGCCGTAACAGAAACATCCATCGGATGACTTGACAGAACCTCTCCCTTATGATAAAACCTCTTTGCCGCTTTGATTCCACTGATCAGGAGCACCCTTTGTCCCAGGAACTGCTCATCGTGACCGACAACCCTGGTAAGATGCGGGAATATCGGGCCTTGCTGGCCTCCCTTCCCGCCCGCATCCGGTTTCCGGCCGACCTGGGATACCGGATAGATGTTCCCGAAGAAGGAACCACCTACGCGGAGAACGCGGCCCGGAAAGCCCGCGCTGGGGTAGAGGTCTCCGGCCTCCTCTCCCTGGCCGATGACTCCGGCTTAGAAGTGGACGCGCTGGGGGGTGCCCCGGGCGTCCGCTCTGCCCGCTACACATCCGGTTCCGACGCCGACCGCATCGCGGCCCTGCTGGCCCGTCTGGACGGCATCCCCTGGGAACGACGAACCGCCCGCTTCCGCTGCGTCATCGCTGTCGCAACCCCCGAAGGCCACCTGTATACCGCCGAAGGGACCTGCGAGGGGATAATCGCCACTGCGCCTGCGGGAACGAGCGGCTTTGGCTATGACCCCGTTTTCTACCTGCCCGAGTTCGGCTGCCCGATGGCCCAACTTCCACCGGAGATGAAGAACCGTATCAGCCATCGGGCGCGCGCGGTGGAGGCCGTGCTGCCCATCCTGTGGCAATTGCTGGAAGGACGATAATGTTCAAATGGCTGCGCCCCCCTAAACCCACAACCGTTGCTCACACACCTCACCCGCTCCAGGAGCGCATCGGCTACCCGTTTCGGGAGCCCGGATTGCTCCTGCGCGCCTTGACCCATCCCTCCTACGTCCACGAACACCCCGAGGAGGGCTGGGATAATCAGCGGCTGGAATTTCTGGGGGATGCTGTTCTGAGCCTGACGGTGGCGGAATGGGTCTTCTACCGCTATCCGGAGTTTCGGGAGGGGGAAATGACCCGCCTGCGGGCCGTACTGGTCTCCGAGGAGATGCTGGCCCGCTTCGCTGCCCAACTGGGCCTGGGCGACTTCCTCCGGCTGGGGAGGGGCGAGGAGGAGCGGGGCGGGCGAGAGCGGGCCCCCAACCTGGCCGATGCCTTTGAGGCCCTCGTGGGCGCGATGTATCTGGACGGGGGGCTGGAGCCGGTGCGGGCGCTGGTCCGCCCTCTGATGGCGCCGATGGCGGAAGCCATCCTGGCCGCGGAGGCCGATAAGGACGCCAAGAGCCGCTTCCAGGAATGGGCCCAGGCCGAATTGGGCATCACACCCCGCTACCGCATCGTCGCCGAGCACGGCCCGGAACACGCCAAAACCTTTGTGGCCGAAGTGCTCCTGGGGGACCAGGTGGCCGGCCGGGGAGAAGGACGCTCCAAACAGGCCGCCGAACAGGCCGCCGCGCGGGACGCGTGGGAGCGGAGAACGGAATACGGGAAACGTGAAACGTGAAACGTGAAGCGGGAAGCGGGAAACGTGAAACGGGAAACGGGAAGCGGGAAACGGGAAGCGTGAAACGTGAAAAGGAGGAGATATGAGCCAGGAGCGAGAGCGGATTGCCGCAGAAAAGACGGGATGGGAGCAGACTACTCTGAAGTCCACACTGGACCGTCAGCCGGAGCGGTATCCGGAATTTATCACCGCCTCCGGCGAGCCCGTCCAGCGGTTGTACACCCCGCTGGACGTGGAGGGGGATTACCTGGAGGAGATCGGCTTCCCCGGCGAGTACCCATTCACCCGGGGCATCCATCCCACGATGTACCGGGGACGGCTGTGGACAATGCGGATGTTCGCCGGCTTCGGCACCGCCGAGGAGACCAACGCCCGCTTCAGGTACCTGCTGGCCCACGGCGAGACGGGCCTCTCCGTGGCCTTTGACCTGCCCACTCTAATGGGCTACGACACCGACGCCCCGGAGGCCGAGGGGGAGTTCGGCAAGTGCGGTGTCGCCGTCTCGTCGCTGAAGGACATGGAGATTCTCTTCGACGGCATCTCGCTGGATAAGGTCACCACCTCTATGACCATCAACAGTCCGGCAGCGGTCATCTGGGCCATGTACATCGCGGCGGCGGAGAAGCAGGGCGTCCGGATGGACCAACTGGGTGGCACCATCCAGAACGACATTCTCAAGGAGTACATCGCCCAGAAAGAGTATCTGTTCCCGCCCGAACCATCCATGCGGCTGGTGACGGACACCATAGAATTCGGCACCAAGTATCTTCCCAAGTGGAATACCATCAGCATCAGCGGCTACCACATCCGGGAAGCCGGTTCCACCGCCGCGCAGGAACTGGCCTTCACCCTGGCCGACGGTATGGAGTACGTCCGCTGGGCCCTGCGGCGGGGTCTGGATATAGACGAATTCGCCCCGCGCCTCTCTTTCTTCTTTAACTGTCACAACGATTTTCTGGAGGAGATCGCCAAATTCCGGGCCGCGCGCCGCATCTGGGCGCGCGAGATGCGCCACACCTTCGGGGCCAAGAACCCCCGCTCCTGGTGGATGCGCTTCCACACCCAGACCGCCGGATGCACCCTTACCGCCCAGCAGCCGGAGATCAACATCGTCCGGGTCGCTATCCAGGCCCTGGCGGCGGTCCTGGGCGGGACTCAATCCCTGCACACCAACTCGCTGGATGAGGCATTGGCGCTGCCCAGCGAATTCGCCGTCACCATCGCGCTGCGCACCCAGCAGATTATCGCCTATGAATCGGGTGTGGCCAACACCGTGGACCCGCTGGGCGGCTCCTATGCCATAGAGGCCCTCACCGACCGGCTGGAGCGGCAGGCCTACGACTACTTCGCCCGCATTGAGGCCCTGGGCGGGGTCATCCCGGCCATTGAGGCCGGCTTCTTCCAGAAAGAGATCGCCGACGCCGCCTACCGCTACCAGCGGGAGATAGACGAACGACGACGCATCATCGTGGGGGTCAACGAATTCGTGGCCGAAGAGCCAATCAAAGTGCCCCTTCTGAAAATGGACCCCGAAGGCTACCGCCGTCAGTGTGAGCGATTGGCCCGGGTACGGGCGGAGCGGGATAACGGCGTGGTGGGGCAGGCGCTGGACCGGCTGCGCATCGCCGCCCAGGGAACAGAGAACGTCATGCCGCACATCCTTAACGCCGTCCGCGTCTACGCCACCCTGCAGGAAATCATGGACATCTTCCGGGAGGTCTTCGGGTTGTACCGGGAGCCGATGGTGTTATAGGGAGATTTTGCGACGGCGGCCTTTCCGCCGCAAAACCCCCACGCCGATGCAGAGAGGGAATATGAACCGCTGGCAGTATCGGGTGACGGTGCACAGCGCAGAGGAAGTGCTACGTTGGCTGGAGGAGCCGGTGACTCAGGTGCCGCCGATGCTCTACTGCGACACCGAGGGCATCTGCTACTTTGACGCCGGGGATCCCTTCCTGCGGGCAATAGAGGCCATCCTGAACAGTCCGGGCGAGCAGGGGTGGGAACTGATACAGGTCGCTTTCCGTCCTCAGCAGATGATTTGCTTCTGGAAGCGGCCGATTGAAACTTGAACGTGCCCGGCGCTCTGGAAAGCGCCGGGCGCGTTTCATTCCCGCTGGCACTGGGGACAGAAGTGGGCACTGCGGCCCCCCACCCAGGCGCGGACGATGGGGGTGCTGCAACGGGGGCAGGGGGCGCCTTCCCGCCCGTAGACTACCAGATGGGCCGCGAATTCCCCGGGGCGCCCGTCGGGGAGAACGTACTGCCGGTCCGCCAAAGTGGTACCCCGATGGGCGATGGCCTCCTCCAGCACCTCTCGGACAGCCTGGTGCAGGCGGGCCACCTCCTCCGGCGTCAGCGTGTTGGCGCGGCGGAGGGGATGCAAGCCCGCCCGCCAGAGAACCTCGTCGGCATAGATATTCCCCAGGCCCGTCAGAAAGCGCTGATCGGCCAGCAGCGGCTTCAGGCGCACCCGCCGTCCCTTCAGCATCTGCGCCAGCCGCTCCGGCGTGAGCGCTGGGTCCAGCGGCTCCGGACCCAGGTCGCCCAGCCAATCCTCCGGACAGGCCGTCAGTACCATCCGCCCGAACTTGCGAGGGTCGGAGAAGCACATCCGCTGCCCATTTTCCAGATAGAAGAGCACCCGGGCATGAGGATCCTCGGGCGCGTCGGCATCCTTCACGGCCAGCCGCCCGCTCATCCGCAGGTGGACCAGCAGCCATTCCTCCCCATCCAAACCCAGGAGTAACCACTTCCCCCGCCGCCGGATTTCGCAGATGCAGCGTCCGGCCAGCCGCCGGACGAAAGTCTCCGGGTCCGGCGCAGCGACGGTGCGCGGCCAGCGCACCTCCACCCCGAGGATGCTCCGCCCGACAAGGAGGTCTCCCAGTACCCGCGCGAGGGTTTCTACTTCCGGCAGTTCCGGCATAGAGAGCACTAAACCAGCCGGAGGTCCGGCTCCACATCCAGGTCCCAGCCTGCGCGGGCGCCCGCCCGATAGCGGAAGTAGCCGCAGGCCGCAACCATGGCCGCGTTGTCGGTGCAGAGAATGGGGGATGGATAGTAGACGGGGACCTTCGCCCGCGCCCGCATCGCCGCCCGCAGTGCCCGGTTGGCCGAGACACCTCCGGAAAGGAGGATGGCCGTTGCCCTGTAGTCCCTGGCGGCTGCCACCGTCTTGGTTACCAGCACATCTACCACCGCTTCCTGAAACGCAGCAGCCAGGTCGGGGACAAAGCGAGGGAGGACTTCCTGCTGCTGAATGATACGCGCCACGGCGGTCTTCAGCCCGCTGAAACTGAAGTCGTACGTCCCTTCCAACCACGCGCGCGGGAGGCGAAAACGGGTCGGGTCCCCGGATTGCGCCGCCCGCTCTATACTGGGGCCGCCGGGATAGGGAAGCCCCAGCAATCGCCCCACTTTGTCAAAGGCTTCCCCCGCCGCGTCGTCCAGCGTCCCCCCCAGGTAGAGATAGTCGCCGTGGTCCCGCATCAGGACCAGTTCCGTATGGCCACCGGAGACGATGAGGGCTATGAGCGGGAAAGAGAGATCGGGTGGAGCCGCGCCCTCTTCGGCGCTCTCCAGCCAGTTGGCGTAAAGGTGAGCCTCCAGGTGGTTGATCGGGACGAGGGGCAACCCGCGCCCCAGGGCCAGCCCCTTGGCAATGTTTACGCCCACCAGCAGCGACCCCACCAGCCCCGGCCCCACCGTCACTGCCAGCGCGGCCAGGTCTTCCCAGCCCACCTGCGCCTGATCTAGGGCGTCCCGGATGACCGGGACGATGGCCTCAATGTGAGCGCGCGAGGCCAGTTCGGGGAAGACGCCGCCGTACCGGGCGTGCAGGTCCACCTGCGAGGCGACCACGTTGGAAAGGATGCGGCGGCCGTCGGCCACGACGGCCGCCGCCGTTTCGTCGCAGGAAGTCTCAATCCCCAGGATCACCATTGGGCTACCCTATATGTAGCGCAGGCCGCCAGGTCTGTGCGCAGGCTAACAGCCTGCGCTACAGGCTAACAGCCTGCGCTACAGGCTAACAGCCTGCGCTACGCAAAATCTACTAGTGATAGGCCGAGTACCGGCTCAGCGCCTTGTTGATCTCCAATAACACCGCGGGGATAAAGACCAGGAGCAGGATCAACCCCCACTCCCGCCAGCCCAGCGGTAGTGTATCAAAAACCGGCTGAACGAAGGGAAGGTAGATCACAGCCAGAAGCAGGACAACCGAGGCGGCCACCGCGTACTGCATATAGGGGTTGGAGAATACGCCCAGCCGAAAGAGCGGGTACCGCTCGGAGCGAATGGTGTAGGCGATGGGGAGTTCGCCTAACGCCAGCGTCACAAAGGCCATCGTTCGGGCCAGCGTGAGGTCGCCGTTTCCCCATTTCATCCCGATGAGAAAGGCGGCCATCACAACAGCAGTGAGGGAAAGACTCAAGAGGGCAATCCCCCGAAGCATAGGGCGATGAATGACCGGCTCTTTGGGCGGACGGGGAGGTTGTTCCATAATATCCGGGTCTCCCTTCTCCATCCCCAGGGCGAGCGCGGGCGCGCCGTCCGTCAACAGGTTAATCCACAGCAACTGGATGGGCGTCAGCGGAGGTAGATACCCTGCCAGCGTGGCCAGGAAGATGGTCAGGATCTCCGCGATATTGGCAGATAGGAGGTAGTAAACGAATTTGCGGATGTTAGAGTAGATAATGCGGCCCTGCTCTATCGCGGAGACAATGGAAGCGTAGTTATCGTCGGTGAGCACCATATCCGCCACCTCTTTGGTGACATCGGTGCCGGTGATGCCCATCGCCACGCCGATGTCGGCCCGCTTCAGCGCCGGTGCGTCGTTGATACCATCGCCGGTCATCGCCACAATATGCCCCTGGGATTTCAGCGCCTCCACGATGCGCACCTTGTGCTGGGGACTCACCCGCGCAAAGACGTCTATCTTCTCAATCCGCTCTCGGAGTTCCTCATCACTCATCGGGTCCAGTTCGGCGCCGGTCACCACCTGGCCGACCGGACGCAGGAGACGGATGTCGAGGGCGATAGCCCGGGCCGTATCGGGGTAATCGCCGGTAATCATAATGGTGCGGATGCCGGCCGTGCGGGCCTTCTCCACCGCCGGGCGTACCTCTGGACGGGCCGGGTCCCGCATCGCCACCAGCCCGATGAAGGTCAGGTCTTGCTCCAGTTGCTCCGGGTCCTGGGAATGGATGAGGTCCTGGGCTCCTTCAGGCAGCAACCGGCAGGCCACTGCCAGCACCCGCAGCGCCTCCCGCCCCAGGTCCCGATTGATGTTCTCTATGTGCGCCCGCCGGGCCGACGTCATCGGCACACTGATACCATTCTCCAGGATGTGCATGCAGCGGGGCAGGAGGGAATCCGGTGCCCCCTTGACGTAGACGATATAGCCACCCGGACGCTCCCCCTCCGGTCCGCGCATCGGACGTCCGTCCATCCGGTGGACTGTCGCCATCCGCTTCCGCTCGGAGTCAAAGGGAATCTCGCCCACCCGGGGCAACTGGGCTTCTACCTCCTCCCGCCAGAGGCCCGCCTTCGCCGCCGCGACGACCAGCGCGCCTTCCGTGGGGTCACCCACCATCCGGTAACCGTCCCCGTCCTTCTCCAGTTGGGCATCGGAGCAGAGAAGCCCGCCCCGCAGAAGGGCCATCAGGTCGGGGTAGTCCTGCGGATTGATGGGCCGGCCATCCATAGAGAAGCCGCCGCCGGGCTGGTAACCCTCCCCGGCGACGTCCACCCGCATCTCCCCCACCCAGAGGCGGACGACGGTCATCTGATTCTGGGTGAGGGTACCGGTTTTATCGGAGCAGATGGCCGTGGCGGAGCCCAGCGTCTCCACGGCGGGGAGGCGGCGGATGAGGGCGTTGCGGCGGACCATCTCCCGCATCCCCAGGGCCAGGCAGATGGTGACGACGGCGGGCAATCCCTCCGGCACCGCCGCGATCGCCAGGCTGACCGCCGTCAGGAAAAGTTCCACCACCATGGAGAAGTACTGCTGAAAGTAGGCCGCCGGGCTTATGTGAAAGAGAAGGCCCGGGTCAGTATCCCGAATCAGCGTCTCCAGAAAGACGATGCCGCAGATGATTAATGTACCAACGCCCAGCCAGCGACCCAATTGATCCAGGCGGCGCTGGAGCGGAGTGGCTTCCTCTTCGTAGGACTGAATCAGTTCGGCGATCTGCCCCAACTGGGTCTGCATGCCAGTGGCCGTCACTACTCCCTTCCCGCGCCCGTAGGTAACGATGGTACCCATAGAGGCAACGTTCACCCGGTCGCCCAGCGCCGTTTCCTCCGGGAGGACGACGTCGTGCCGTTTTTCCACCGCCACCGACTCACCCGTTAGCGATGCCTCATCTACACGCAGGTTGACGGTTTCTATCAGCCGGAGGTCGGCGGGGACATAGTTTCCGGCCTCCAGAAAGACCATGTCGCCGGGAACCAGTTCGCGGGCTGGGACGGTGATCCGGTGACCGTCCCGCAGGACGTGCGCGTCGGGGGCGGCCATTTTCTTCAGGGCGGCCAGCGCTTCCTCCGCCCGTCGCTCTTGCACCACCCCCAGAACGGCGTTCAGGAGGACAATAGCGATGATGGCGACCGCTTCCTCCATCTCGCCCAGGGCCAGGGAGATGAGCGCGGCCGCGATCAGGAGGAGGACAAGGAAATTATTGAACTGGTCCAAGAGCATTTTCCAGAATGTAGGCCGGGGACGCTCCGCCAGTTCATTGAGTCCGAATCGGGATAACCTCAGACGGGCCTCTTCTTTTGTCAGGCCGTACTGAGGGTCCGTTTTTAATTCTCCAAAGGTCTCTTCTACGGAGCGCGCATGCCATGCAATCTGTTGGGTCATTCCCTCCTCCAAACTATCGCAACGGTCGTTAGGTGCCTAACCACGCCCGAAATTATATCCGACTCTGGCGGAATGTCAATCCGCAATCTATTTGCCAAGTTACAAAAGCGGCGGAAGTTATCCCGCCCCCAAAGGAGGCTTCACCCAATGAGCCCGACGGTAAACCGCCGGGCTTGAGGGAACTGCCGCGAAAGAAAAAAGGGTTTTGTGGCGGCGGCCCGGCCGCCACAAAACCCTCTTCGGCTCTCCGGGAATTCGCGTGGGACCGCTCTCTACGGCCCCCATAGCGCAAGATTTATCTTGTTGTGGGGACGGCTATTCCCTCCACCCGCGAAATCCCCAGGAACCACCTCCGCCTGGCCCACCGGCGGGAACATTCAACGGGGGCAGAAGGATCAGTACCCCTCTGCCTCCACCCGCGCCTTACCCCGGAAGACGTAGTAGATGTAGGCCGTGTAGGCCAGGACCGGGGGCACACCGATCAGGGCGATGATGAACATCGTCTGGAGCGTCAACCGGGAGGCCGAGGCGTTATAGATGGTCAGGCCATACTCGGCGACATTGCGGGCCGGCAACAGGTAAGGATAGTTAGCGGCCCCGAAGATGCCCATCAGTCCGGCGATGACCAGGGCGGAGAGGAGGAAGGCCCGCCCGGCCTTCCCCTGGGCCAGGCTCCAGCGGGTGAGCGCCATGAAGACCAGCGTGAGGACCGGGATGGCCCAGATCAGCGGCTGGCGGGATGCGTTCCCAAAGCGGTAGGGCACATCTATAGCAGCCACGACACTGGTCAGAACGGCCAGGATGACCAGCGCGAGCCAGGCCCCCCTCGCCCAGCGGCGGGCCCGCTCGGCTACCGGTCCGTTCGTCTTCATCACCAGATAGATGGCCCCGTGGGTGACAAACATCGCCAGCCCCGTCAGCCCCACCAGCAGAGAAAAGGGATTCAACAGAGTGAAGAAGTTGCCGGTGAACTCCATCTGCCCGTTCAGGGGCACACCCCGCATCACATTCCCCACCGCCACGCCGGTCAGCAGGGCGGGCAGGAGGCTCCCCACAAAGAAGATGCCGTCCCACACTTTTCGCCAGCGCGGGCTCTCCACCCGGCTGCGGAACTCAAAGGAGACGGCCCGCAGGATGAGGGCGAAGAGGACCAGCATCAGCGCCAGGTAGAACCCACTGAAGACGGTGGCGTAGACGTGAGGGAAGGCGGCAAAGAGGGCCCCGCCCCCGGTCAGGAGCCAGACCTCGTTGCCGTCCCAGAAGGGGCCGATAGCGTTGAGGAGCAGGCGGCGCTCCTCGTCCTTCTTCGCCACAAAGAGAGAAAGCACCCCCGCCCCCAGGTCGAAGCCGTCCAGGATGGCATAACCGGTGAGCAGGACGCCGATGAGCAGATACCAGACGTTTTGCAGGAACTGGTGGCTCATGCCCGCACCTCCTTCGCTGCAGGCTTTTGTACCGGTGCGCCCACAGCGACCGGTTCCGGCCCCCGGAGAAACTCCCGCCGCAACAGGTAGATGAGCAGGGCCAGGATGAAAGCATAGACGACGATGAAGAGGAGAATGGTGAGGAGAATCTGCCAGGCCGGTACCACTACCGAAACCGCGTCCTTTGTCTTCAGCAGGCCGTAGACGGCCCACGGCTGCCGACCGAATTCTGCCGCCATCCAGCCCAACTCCAGGGCAACCCAGGGCAGAGGAATGGAGTAGAGGAGCACCTTCAGATAGGTGCGGTTCTCAAACCGGCGCTTCCCCATCAGAATCCCCCACCAGGCCACCAGGATGAACCACCCGCCCAGGAGGATCATGATATGGTAGGGATAAAACGCCAGGGCGACCGGCGGCCACTCCTCCACCGGGAACCGCTCCAGGCCGGGCACGACGCTGTTGGGATCAAAGTCGATCAGGAAACTCAGCATTCTGGGGAGTCTGATGCTCAGCCGGAGCGCGCGGGCCGACGCGTCCGGGAAACCCCAGATGACCAGGCCGGCCCCCGCTGTGTCCTCAAAGAGGGCCTCAAAGGCAGCCATTTTGGCCGGCTGGGTGCGGGCGACCTGGACGGAATGAAAGTGGCCCGTCGCCAGGATGAGCAGGGAGAAGACCGCCGCGACCGTCAGGCCGATCTGAAGGGAGCGGCGGGCGAACTCCTGATGCTCCCGGCGCAGCAGGTACCACGCCCCGATACCGGCCATAAAGAGCCCCCCGGTGAAGATAGAGGCGATCACCGTATGCGTGTAGCGGGGGAGCGTAGAGGGATTGAAGAC
>JASFBC010000119.1:0-31183 GCA_036172315.1 Anaerolineae bacterium
GTCATAGCGGAACAGGGCTATAATTGGCTGGAGCATGGTAGCAGTGAAATCCATCACTCACTATCGCATCACCGACCACGCGCGTGAGGAGATGGCCCGCCGTCAAATCACCGAGGAAGAGGTGGCCAGGGTTCTGGCAGCCCCGGAGCAGATTGAAGCAGTCCGTGAAGGCCGTGAAGTCTATCAGTCTCGGCTGCCATTTGGCGAACCGCCAAAGATTTACCTGCTTCGTGTGTTCGTGGACATTGATCGCGTTCCTCCGGCAGTGGTAACAGTGTATCGAACCAGCAGGGTGACGAAGTATTGGAGGGCAGAGGCATGAGAGTGATCTACGATCGCGAGACAGATACGCTCACGATTATCTTTGCCGAGGTGCCGGTTGCGGAAAGCGACGAGGATAAGCCGGGGGTGATACTGGACTATGATGCTTCCGGCAATCTTGTATCTTTGGAGATTCTCGACGCCTCACGTCGCGTTGCTTTACCGAGCCGGATTGAGTATCAAGTGACTCCCGTGCCGGTGTGAGGGTAGGCTGTGGGCGGGCCGTAATGTGAGTGGAGGATTGGGGGGGCTAGAGGGCGGCCCAACCCGCGCTTTCAGCCGACAGCGCCTTCGGCGCTGCGGCTGAAGCGCAGATCGTTCGGGTATTGCCTTCCCGTCAAGTGTTCATAAACAATAAATTAATTGATCGGTTGCCATAATGGCTTTACCGCTGTAACCAATCTTTTACTTCCTCCCTGAACTCTTCGGGTGACCGGCATCAGGCCAACCCCGGTCGTTTTCATTCCCCGCGCGGTAATCCTCCCAGGTCTCCGGGTGAACCCATATATCCCCCACTCGCAGAGCGTCCATCTCGCTCAGGGAGTGAGCCGGGGTCAGAAGGAGGAGAGTCTTCCGGGCAGGGTCAGCCTCCAGGATGATCCCCAGGGCCAGGGCGAATCCCCGGCGATCCTCCATCGCCACCAGTTGGTGTCGGCTGAAGCACGGGGCCGGGAACACTGCCAGGCGGGCCCAGCAGATTTCCAGCGGATAGGCGCCGGTAAAATAGCGAGCGAAGAGGCGGGCGCGGTGGGCCCGACGGGTCAGCATATCCCGTGGCCGGACTGCTGGAGCGGCGGGTAGTTCCACCACACGAGTGCGGGCTGAACGACGCAATGGGCCCAGAATCGGCTCCAGTTCATTCCCCCGCTGAATGGCGAAGACGGCAGTGGGTTCCAGAAGGTCCACCTTCGCCTGCTTCAGCGCTGGGCCCCCCTGCTCCGGCGCAATCAGCCCTGTGGTGTCCAGAACCGTCACCGTCGCGCCCAGTTCCTGCGCCCGCCGGACCAGTTTGTGGACGCCGATCAGGGTGGGCAACATATGCCCCCGGGGGGAATTGGCGCCCACAAAAACCCGCACCCGGGGGCCGCCAGGGGGAAACCCCCTCTCTTCACCCTGCCGCAGAACCAGCGTCATCGTCGTCGGCGGACCCAGGCTGGCCTGTCCGATGTCGCCATCAATAAACGCTACTCGTTCATGAAACGCACAGAGGCGAGTGTACAGGTACCGGGCGAAGGTGGATTTCCCCGTATCCGGCGCCCCAATGACCATCAGGACGCCGGAAAGGCCTTCCAGGACCAGTTGTTCCCAGTGCGGAGGGATTTCTATGGTGACCACGGGCGGCGGATCACTAACAACTACGGCTGCATAAGTGAGCGGAGGACGGCCAGATTCTCCCGGTCTTCGTGCAGATCGTCGCTCTTGGGGGTCTCTAACAAGCCCGGCAACGCGGCCAGGCGCGCATCGTTGACCACCATCCGAAAGGTCTCCAGCCCCAGCATCCCCTTGCCGATATGCTCGTGGCGGTCCACCCGACTACCCAGGCCGCTTTTGCTGTCGTTGAGGTGGACCGCCAGGAGACGGTGAAGACCGACGATCCGGTCAAATTCCTGCAACGTTGCCTCATACCCCTCTGGCGTCCGCAGTTCGTACCCGGCGGCGAAGGCATGGCACGTATCCAGACAGACTCCCAGCCGCTCCCCCTCGGGCGTATTCTCTATCAGCCAGGCCAGTTGTTCAAACCGGTAGCCCAGATTGGTGCCCTGCCCAGCGGTCGTCTCCAGTAGAATGCGGGCCCGGAAGCCGCGCGTGGCCGCATGAACCTCCCCCAGCGCCCGGGCCACCCGTCGCAATCCCTCCTCCTCACCGGCATCCATATGGGAGCCCGGATGAAGCACCAGATACGGGATGTCCAGCGCCTCGCAACGCTCCAGTTCTATGATGAGGGTATCCCGGGACCGCCGCCAGAGGTCCTCATCCGGCGCGGCGGGATTTAACAGATACGACGCGTGCCCCACCGCTGGATAGATACCCGTCTCGGTGGCTTTTTCCTTGAACAGACGGACATCCTCCTCCGTCAGCGGCTTGACGGCCCAGGCCCGGTTGGATTTGACGAACAGTTGCACGGCATCGCACCCCACCATACGGGCGCGGTCAAAGGCCAGGTGGAGGCCACCGGCGATGGATTCATGAGCGCCCAGTCTCACCTTTCACCTCCTCCGATTCGCCCCTCAACCGCTCCAGTTCTTCCTCCGCTTCTTCCAGTTCCTGGAGCATTGCTGGGGGCACAGAGTGTTTGGGGAGACGGGCCCGCAGGTCCGCAATTCGGCGCTCCAGTTCGGCTATCTGTTCCCTGATATTCATCCCGACGCTCCTACGTCTTGGGGATCCCCCGTTCCGCAGCCAGCAACCCGGCTGGTGCTCCCTCCAACATCATCTCCCCTACCCGCTCGGCCACGACAAAGGCCCACGAGAGCCCCCAGCCCCCCAGTCCCAGAGCGAAATAGACGCCGGGTAGGTGCGAGAGGGCACCGACAACAGGCACACCGTCAGGGGTACAGCCGATCGTCCCGCTTCGGCGCTGAACGATCTTCCCCTCCACCGCCGGGAAGTACCGACGGACGAACCGGGAAAGCCCTATCCGCAGCGCCTGATCCGGGTCGGGAGAACGCCCTTCCGGCGAGCGTTGGGGATAGCGCCAGGCACCCAGGAGGAGGGCGCCATCCGGCAGGGGGCGGGCGTATTCGTAGCCGTAGTCGGCGTAGCAGGGGGAGGCCAGCGGCGGCTCATCCCGGCCTCCCTCCAGCCGGGCGGCCACCCACAGGGCCTGCCCCGGATTCACCCAGCGGGCGAGAGCGGGCTCCAGAGTCGGGGCGTACCCTCCAGCGGCCAGCACCACCGCGCCGCAGCGAATGGTCCGCCGGTACGCCCAGACCCGGACGACATCCCTTTCGGTCTCCAGGGCCTGGACTTCGGTACCGGTGTGGACGATGACCGGCGCGGAGGCCAGCAGAGCGCGCGTCAGGTCAACCGCGTCCACCAAGCCATCGTCGGGGGAGCGCAGGGCCGCCAGGAATCCCCGCCCTGAGGGGTCGGTCCGACCAAACCAGGCATCAAAGCCATCCTCCCGCAGCAGTTCCGCCGAGGCCCGCAGCGTTTCCGTCTCCTCCTCCGTCACGGCCAGGGCCAGGCTTCCCGTCCGCTCCACCGGCACACCCAGGCGGGTTGCCGCCTCTATCAGCCGCTCCCGCCCTTCCACGGAGAGTTCCCATAACGCCCGCGCCGTCTCCCGGCCGAAGGACTGGACAGCCCAGGCGTAATGGCCGGGCATTCCGGTCAGCAGCAGGCCGGCGCTGCGGCCCGTCGCGCCGCCCGCCACCTGCTGGGCCTCCAGAACCGCCACCTGCAGGCCCTGCCGGGCCAGCCGGGCCGCCACCGCCGCGCCCACGATCCCCGCGCCCACTACCACCACGTCGCATGTATCCACGGGGTGCCCTGTGTGTTCCACTCCTGACCTCCCCGGGCGATTTTCTCTCATTATACAGAGATCAAACCCTGCTGTCAACTGGACAATCCAGCCCAGGCAGGTATAATTACCTTGCACACGAAGACGCGAGGGCATCAACCCCTTTGCGTCCCCAAGCGAGAGGAAACCCATGACCCACTGCCCCAGTTGCGGACGATACGTTGGTCCATACGAAACCTGTCCCTATTGCGGCGCCCGACAGGCCCCCCGCCTCTCCCTGCGCGCGGTGAAGGGGGCCGCCCTCCTTCTGGCTACTATCGGGCTGGCCCTGCTGTGGGTTGCCGCTACCCACCTCCCCCTGCCCCGCATCTCCATCCAGCAGGCCTCCGCCACCATGAACTTCGCCTACGTGGAGATCGCCGGACAGGTGGTACGCGGCCCCACCTACAACCCGGATTCCCGTTCCCTCTCCTTCACTGTGGCGGACGATACCGGCGAGATGCGCGTCTGGGCCTTTCGCGACGTGGTGGAAGACCTGCGCGCCGCCGGGCGGATCCCCGGCCTGGGCGATCGGGTCACCGTCGCCGGCACCCTGCGGGTCCGGGAAGAGGACGTCTCCCTCACCCTCAATGCCCCCGACCATCTGAAGGTCACGCGCCCGGAGGCGGAGGAGCGTACGGTCGGCTCCATCACCGCCGCCGATGCTCTCCGGCGGGTCCGGGTTCGGGGCCAGGTCTGGGACGTCCGGGAGCCCTACTCCGGCCTCATCCTCATCACCCTGCGGGACGCCACCGGCGCGATAGACCTGGCGGTAGATTCCAGCCTCCGCTACCTGACCGGAGACTTCCCCCCGCCGGATAAGGGCCGGTCCCTGGAAGTGACCGCCACCGTCTCTCTCTATCGGGACACCCCTCAACTGGTCCCGCCATCGGTGGGAGACATCGTCCTGCTGAAGGAGACGGTTCCTGTTGCCGAGAAACGCCCCATCGGCACCCTCTCCGCCGCCGACGAGGGCCGACTGGTCACCGTCCAGGGGGCCGTCCGTCAGGCCGAACCGTTCTCTGCTGGATACCGCCTGCTTCTGGAGGACGACACGGGCTCAGTAGTGATCCTTCTCTGGCAGGACCTCTACCGCGCCCTGCCGGACCCTTCCTCCCTGCGGGCCGACGCGGAACTGGAAGTGACCGGCGAAGTCTCCCGCTACCGGGACACCCTGGAAGTGGTCCCCGTCCGCCCGCGCGATGTGGTCTTGTTGACGTCCCCCAGCCCGATGCCGCCCACGCCGACAGCCACACCGAAGCCCTGGCTCACCCTGACACCTACGCAGTCTCCCACGCCGGAGCCGTCCCCCACCCCACCTCCGCCCACCCCGACGCCGGTGCCCATCACCCCTATCGGCCGATTATCGGAGCACATGGGCCAGGAAGTGACGGTAGAAGGGCGAGTCGTCTCCGCCGCCTCTCTCTCCAGGGGGTTCAAATTCACCCTGGACGACGGCACCGGTCAGGTTGTCCTGCTGCTGTGGCTCAACGTGTACGATGACTGTCGGGACGCGCGGAAAATCAACATCGGCGCGCGGGTGCGGGCCACCGGGACGGTGGGGACCTACGAGAACGAACTCCAGATTGTGCCGGATTGGGGCCGACAGGTGAAGGCACTCCAGGCCGCCTCCCCTTCCGCCCCGGCGCGCCAGGTTGCCTCCATTACCGCCGCCGACGAGGGGCAGCGGGTGATGATAGAGGGGACGGTAGCCCGGATAGAGAAGGGCGAATCCCACATCCGGCTCTTCGTCCACGACGGGAGCGGCGAAATTCTGGTTTTCCTCTGGCCGAATATCTACGAGCGAATCCCCAACCGGGACCGCCTGGATACCCCCGGTACGCCGGTGCAGGTAGTGGGGACCGTCAAAATCTACAAGGGGACGCTGGAAGTAGTCCCCGTGCTGCCGTACGACGTGGTTATCCGATGACGATGGAAATTCCCCGCCATCTCCTTTTCGCCGTTCTTGGGGCGCTGGCCGCCGCGCCACTGGCGCTCCTGCCCGCGCTCCACATCTATAACGTCGCCGGTCTGCTCATCCTGGGGACGGCGGCGCTGGGGCCGCTCCTCCCTCCGGAGGACCTGGCCATGCTCTTCCTGGGGATGATCACTTCCTACGCCATCCTAAACACCATCCCCAGCATCTTCTTCTCCGCCCCGGACGAATCTATGGTCTTCATCGTCCTGCCCGGGCAGAAGTACCTGATGCAGGGGCGGGGGTACGAGGCGGTGGCGCTCACCGGCATCGGGAGCCTGGGCGGCATTGCCGTCCTGTTCATGCTGGCCCCTGTTGCCCCGCGCCTTTTCCCCACCCTGCGGGCCGTTCTCCAACCCCACCTCCACTGGATTTTGTGGACGGTCATCGCCTTTATGCTGCTTTCGGAGTGGCCCAAGGGGAGCGACCGGGCCCCCGCCGGGTGGCGGCGCTGGTGGGACGGCTGGCGCAACCTGGTTGCCGGGCTGGCGACGTTCCTCCTTTCCGGCCTGCTGGGCTTCGTCCTGATGTACCGCTCCATCCTCCCGGTCTACGCGGCCTACCAGAACCTCCTGCCGGCCTTTGTCGGCCTCTTCGCGGTGCCGTGGGTGCTGCAGAACCTGCTGGCGCGGGTGGAGTTGCCGTCCCAGCACATCGCCCGCGACGTGGACGCCACCCCGGGGCTGATCGGACGGGGGGTCTTCGCCGGGGCGCTGGGCGGTCTCTTCGCCGCCTTCTTCCCGGTGGTGACGGGGGGCATCGGCGGCCTTATTGCTGGACATGCCACCGCCCAGCGGGATGAGCGGCTGTTCATCATCTCCCAGGGCGCCTCCAAAGTGGTCTACTACGTGGGCGGGTTTCTGCTCTTCTTCGTCCCCGGCCTCTACCTGACGCGCGGGGGCATGGCCTGGATGCTGAGCACCCTGTGGCGCTCGTATACCCCCCAGACCTACTACCTGGCCGTCGCTGCCATCCTGCTGACCGGTGTCCTCTCCTACTTCCTGCTCCTGGTCCTGGCGCGCGGGGTTATCCGGCTGATGGGGAAAGTGGACTACCGCTCCGTCAGCATGACCGTACTGGTCATCCTGATCCTGGTGGTTATGGGAATACCGGCGCTGGGGGAGTATATGGGGGGCCGGGACGGGGCGGCGGTGCTGCGGGCCGCGCTGGGGGGCCTGGCGATCTGTGCCGTCTCCACCGGCATTGGACTCATCCCTGTCCTCTGGGGCGCCCGGCGGATGAACTGCATGGGGTTGCTCCTGCTTCCTATCGCCCTGAACATGTCCGGCCTCGGCGCGACGGTGGCCGGCTGGCTGGGCCTGCTGGGCTAACGGAACATGGCTATGCGCTCCACCGGAACCAGCCCCCGAATTGCGGTTTTCCTGATCCTCCTCTCGGCGGCAGCCGGTCTGATTCTGCTCCTGCTGGGCCGGGAGCCATCGCCAGGGAGAGTCGCCACCCCCATCTCATCGGCGACAGCCGAGTCATCGCCCACAACGACAGCGGCCCCTACCGTCCCGATGCCCTCTCCTACCCCGGGTCCGCTCCTCCACATCGTCCAGCCCGGGGAGACGCTGGCCAGCATCGCGGCGGCCTACGGCGTCCCGCTGGCCGAACTGATCGCCGTCAACCACATCCAGGACCCCAACCTCATCCGGGCGGGGCAGGTACTGGTGATCCCCGGGGCCTGGGTGCCCCCCGCCCCGGCGGAGAGCCCCGCCCCCCTTCCAGCCGGCGGTTCCACTCCCACCCCGATCCGGCGGCCCACCCTCCCCGCGCTCACTCCGTCCGGCCCGCCCGAGGTGGAAATTGCCGGCGTGCTGGGCGCAGGGGACCTGGTGCGCGAAAGCGTCCGTCTGCGCAATCGGGGGGGCGCGATCTCGCTGGAGGGCTGGACCCTTTCCGATGCCAGCGGCGACCGCTACACCTTCCCCCGCCTCGTCCTCTTCCCGGGGCAAGAAATCACCCTCCACTCCGGCCCTGGAACCTCCATCCCGACCGATCTCTATTGGAACCGCGCCGCGCCGGCCTGGCAATCGGGGGAACTGCTCACCCTGCGGGACGCAGAGGGAAGACTCATAGACACGTACGTGGTCCCTTGACAATTTACATCTCTTGCGATATACTATACCCCAGTACAGTATACAGCAGGAGGAGCATATGCCTGTCTACGAGTACCGGTGTCCCAAATGTGGCGAGCGGTTTGAGAAGTTAGTGCGATCGTTCAGCGCCCAGGGGGAGGTAGTCTGTCCCCGCTGCGGCAATACCGAAGTGGAAAAGGCGGTCTCCCTCTTCGCCGGCCTGACCGGGAGCCGTCGGGCGTCCTCCGGCGCCTCCTGCTCCTCTGGCGGGTCGCTCTGAGGGGTTTCGTAGGGAGCCGTGGGCTCCCCGGAGGAGACATGGCGATTCAGGACCCCCAGGTCAAGGCCGACCTGATCCGGCGGCTGCGACGAATTGAGGGTCAGGCCCGGGGCGTGGCCCGGATGATAGAGGACGGTCGGGATTGCCAGGAAGTGCTTCAGCAACTGGCCGCTATCCGGGCCGCCGTCCAGCAGGCCAGCATCCAGGTGATGCGTTCCTACGCGCTGGAGTGCATCCAGGCCGCCGAGGCTTCGCCCGCCGAAATGGCCGAAGCCCTCGTCCAGGCTGTCAGCCGTTTTGCCTGACTTTCTCGCCCAGAGACCCACACCGGTTTCGGTTAAAAACTTGCATCCTGCGTAACTATTCAGCCCGATGGAGATTGCCCTCCTGGCGCCGATGGGAAATCGGCCTCCCCTGGGCGCTTTCGCGCCGGGCGTCAACCTCCGTTGACGCCCTGGAACGGACGGCGCAGGCCGTCCAGAGGCCGCAAGCCCAAGGAGGCTGACTTTCCGTCAGCGCTGAACAGTTACCTTGCATCCTGCAATCCTTAAATAAGGAGTCTATCATGCCATTACTGAACGACGAAATCCGTCAGGAAGTCTCTAAAATGCTGGCTGGCCTACCTGGCCCCGTGCGGCTGGTTATGTTCATCCAGCAGTTTGAGTGCGAATACTGCACCGAGACCCGTCAACTGGTGGAGGAGGTCGCCGAACTCTCCGACCGGATCACGGCCGAAATCTACGATTTCCAGGCCGACCGGGCGAAGGCGGAGGAACTGGGAATTGATAAAATTCCGGCCATCGCCATTATCGGCGCGCAGGACTACGGGGTTCGCTTCTACGGCATCCCCGCCGGCTACGAGTTTGCCTCCTTCCTCCACGCTATCCAGAGCGTGGCATCGGGGAAGCCTGAACTGAGCAACGCCACATTGAAGGTCCTGGCAGGAATCCAAAAGCCGGTGCACATCCAGGTCTTCGTCACGCCGACCTGCCCGTATTGCCCGCAAGCGGTGATGCTGGCCCATCAAATGGCCATCGCCAGCCCCATGGTCCGGGCGGACATGGTGGAGGCTATGGAGTTCCCCCACCTGGCGATCAAGTACCAGGTCATGGGCGTCCCGCGCACGGTCATCAATGAGACGGTGCACATTGAGGGCGCCGTGCCGGAGTCTATGGTGGTGGCGAAGTTGCGGGAAGCGCTGAGGGCGTGAAACGGAAGAGTTCTGTGAGGGAGGAGTATGCTGGAATTCAAACTGGCACCATCCCAGCCGGAAGTCCGACCGCCTGAGGAGGAGGTATACGACCTGATCATCCTGGGTGGCGGGCCTGCCGCTCTGACTGCGGCCATCTACGCTGGCCGAGCCCGGATTCACACCCTGGTGATCGCCGGCCCTCTGCCGGGAGGCCAGCCCGCCAACATTGAGATGGTGGAGAACTTCCCTGGCTTCCCGGAGGGGATTGACGGACCGGATCTGGCCCGGCGCTTCGTCGCTCAGGCGGAACGGTTCGGCGCGCGCGTCCTCCCCGATTCCGTCACCGGCGTGGACCTCTCCATCCGGCCCTTCATCGTCCGCACCGATAGGGCGACCTACCGGGCCCATACGCTGATCATCGCAATGGGCGCCGTCCCCCGCCGCCTGGGCGTGCCCGGGGAGGACCGCTTCTTCGGGCGAGGTGTCTCCACCTGCGCCACCTGCGACGGCTTCTTCTACCGGGATAAGCGAGTGGTGGTCGTCGGCGGCGGCGATAGCGCCATCATGGAGGGTCTCTACCTGACCCGCTTCGCCCGGGAGGTAGTTGTCGTCCACCGGCGAGACCGACTGCGGGCGACGCAAATTCACCAGGAGCGCGCCTTCGCCAACCCCAAAATGCGCTTCGTATGGGACTCGGTGGTGGAGGAGATTCTGGGCGAGAAGACGGTGACCGGTGTTCGGGTGCGCAACCTGAAGACCGGCGAGACCTCCGTCATTGAGGCGGACGGCGTCTTTATCTACATCGGCCTGGACCCTCAAACGCAACTCTTCGCCGGACAACTGGAACTGGACGAGCAGGGCTACATCGTCACCGACCGTCGCCAGCGGACCAGCGTGCCGGGGGTGTATGCCGCCGGGGACATTCAGGACCCCCTCTACCGCCAGTTGGTGGTCGCCGCCGGCACCGGCGCCATCGCCGCGATGGAAGTGGAGAAGTACCTGGAGATGTATCCGCAGAATCACCAGGGATAAGGGATGATCGGTGGCGTTTCTCTTCTGGGAACATCGGTATATGACCTCATCGTCATCGGCGGGGGGCCGGCGGGCGCCACCGCTGCGCTCTACGGGGCGCGCGCCGGCCTGAAGACGGTGGTCATAGATAAAGGCCTGACGGCGGGGGCCGCCGGAAAGGCCGGGCAAATCGTCAACTTCCCCGGCCTGGGCCCTATCTCCGGCGCCGACCTGGTCCGCCGCATCCGGGAGCAGGTCGCCTCCTTTGGTGCCGAAATCGTCACCGACAAGGTGCTCCGGGTGGATTTCTCCACCGACCCGCGCCAGGTCTGGGCGGGCCAGGGGGTCTACCGGGGACGGGCCGTCATCATCGCCACCGGCTCTATGGGACGGGGCCGGCATCTCCCCGGGGAAGAGCGCCTGATTGGGCACGGGGTCAGTTACTGCGCCACCTGCGACGCCGCCTTCTTCCAGGACCAGGCGGTGGCCGTCCTGGGCAACAACGACGAGGCGGTGGAGGAGGCGCTGACGCTGACCCGCTTCGCCGCGCGCGTCTACTTCCTCTCCCCCACCCCTGACCTGCGCGCGTCGCCGGAACTGGCCCGGGAGTTGACCGCCCACCCCCAAGTGGAAATTCGGCCATCCACCCGAGTGGAGGAGATTCTGGGCAACGAACGGGTGGAAGCAGTACGGGTCGTCTCACCGGAGGGGGAAGGAGTCCTTCCGGTCGCCGGGGTTTTCATCTACCTGCAGGGGAACATGCCGGTGACGGATTTCCTGGAGGAACAGTTGCCTTTAGGAGAGGGGGGTTGTCTGCTGGTGGACGAGAACTTCCAGACCGCCGTGCCCGGTGTGTTCGCCGTCGGCGATGTGCTGTGCCGCCATCTGAAGCAGGCGGTGGTCGCCGCTGCCGAGGGGGCGGTGGCGGCAATGGCCGCCGACCGGTATCTCCACGGCCGGGCCCAACTGCGGCCTGACTGGTCCCGATAGGCGCAGGCGGACTCTCCGGGGAGGAATCGCCGTGCCCGAACATCCGTTACCGCCCCAAATCCCACAAGTGGTGGTGGACCTCTGCCATGTATGCCGCCGCTGTCTGGCCCGAGAGGTCTGCCGGAGTAAAGCGCTGCGGGTTGTGAACCCCGGCGAGCCACCGTGGGTGGATGGCAACCGCTGCTACGGCTGTCTGGCCTGTGTTCCAGCCTGCCCCTTCGGGGCGATCCAGCCCCATGCTTAAAAAACGTGCCGGGCACTTCCAGAAATGCCTGGCACGTCCATTCCAGGAGGTTTCCCGTGGCGCACACCTTTGACGTCCTCATTATCGGCGGCGGCATCCACGGCGCCAGTCTGGCCTTCCATCTGGCCCAGCGGGGCATCCGTGTTGCCCTCTTGGAGCGGAAGTTCGTCGCCGCCGGGGCTACCGGGCGCTCCAGCGGGCTGGTGCGGATGCACTACGACCTGGAGGCGGAGGCCCGCCTGGCCTGGGTCTCCTTCGGGTACTTCAGGGACTGGGCCCGGCGTGTTGGCGAGGAGCCGGACTGTGGGTTCACCCGCACCGGCTTCCTCCAGATTGTGGAGCGGGAGCACGCCGATGCCCTTCAGGCCAACGTCCGCATGCACCAGCGTATCGGCATCCCCTCCCTGCTGGTCACCGCCGACGACGTGAAACGGCTGGCCCCATCCTTCGCCACCGACGACTTTGACCTGGCGGCGTACGAACCGGAATCGGGCTATGCAGACCCCACATCCACCGCGCAGAGCCTGATGAGCGCGGCCCGGGCACGCGGCGCTGTCTTGATGCAGGATTGCCCTGTCACCGGCATCCGCGTGGAGGGCGGTAGAGTGACCGGGGTGGCCACGCCGAAGGGGGAATTTTCGGCCCCGGTGGTGGTCAACGCGGCCGGTGCATGGGCGGGCGAGGTCTGCCAGATGGTCAGCCTGGACCTGCCGCTCAGCACCTGGCGGCATGAGACGATGTTCGCCCACCGCCCGCCCGATATTCTCACCCACCCCACCGTGATAGATTTCCCCAACTCTATGTACTTCCGCCCGGAGACCGGCGGGCTGACACTGGTGGGGCTGGAAGATGGGAACCTCCTGGGCCTGCCCCCTGCCGATGATGAATACGTCCGCCCCGATTTTGTGGAGCGGGCCGGGGAGCGCCTCTGTCGGCGCATCCCGCCGATGGTGCATGGCGGCGTCCATTCTGCCCAGGTCGGCTACGACGGCATCACCCCGGACCAACATCCGGCCCTCGGCCCGCTGGGCCCGGAGGGCTTCTGGCTGGATTGTGGCTTCAGCGGCACCGGCTTCAAGATCGCTCCGGCAGTGGGGCTCTGCCTCTCAGAGTGGATACTGGATGGAGCACCCCGAACGGTGGACATCACCGTTTTCTCCCCGGCCCGGTTTCTGGAGGGGCGGACGTTACGGGGGGAGCATCCATACGAAAATATCTGGCGGTGACGAGGTGGGAGTGGAAAAGGAGCAATGACCGAAGTCCATATCCGCCGCGTGACGCCCGACGACGCGGAGGCGATCTCCGCCATCTGGGAGACTATCTGCGCCGAACGGGTCTACACCGCCGTTAACCGCCCCTTCAGCCCTGAACAGGAGCGGGAGTACATCGCCTCTCTCTCCGAACGGGAAGGGGTCTTTGTCGCCGAGGTGGAGGGCCGCATCATCGGCTTCCAGTCCCTGGACCAGTGGGTCCGCTACACCGATTCCTTTGACCACGTGGGGACTCTGGGGACCTTTGTCCTCCCAAAATGGCGCGGGAAGGGAGTTGGACGTCAACTGGCCCGGCACACGATAGAATTCGCCCGCGCCCACGGCTATGAGAAACTGGTCGTTTTCATACGGGCGGAGAATTGGCGCGCGCAAGCCTTCTATCGCTCGCTGGGATTCACCCCCTGCGGCATTTTGACCCGGCAGGTCCGGATAGACGGCCGGTACGAGGACGAGGTGTTGATGGAGATGTTCCTGTGATCTACGTCGGTTGTTGCGGATTCCCGAAAGGACGGGCCGCCTGCTTTCAACATTTCCCGCTGGTAGAGGTCCAGCAGACCTTCTACAAACCGCCCCGTCCGGAGACGGCCCGACGCTGGCGGCAAGAAGCCCCGCCCGATTTCATTTTCACGTTGAAGGCCTGGCAACTGGTCACCCACCCGCCCACCAGTCCCACCTACCGCCGGTCCGGCCTCTCCATCCCTCCCGACCGACGGGACCGGTACGGTGGGTTTCGCCTCACTCCGGAAGTCCTGGAGGCCTGGGAGCGGACCCGGGAAGTAGCGCTGGCGCTGGCGGCTCCCATTGTCGTCTTTCAGTGTCCGGCCACCTTCACGCCGACGCCGGAGAACATCGCTGCGCTGCGGCAGTTCTTCTCTACGGTGGATCGGGCCGGGATGCGCTTCGCCTGGGAGCCGCGCGGTTCCTGGGAAGACGAAACGGTCGCGGCGCTGTGCCGCGGCCTGGACCTGATCCACTGTGTGGACCCCTTTGTTCGCCCGCCCGTCACCTCCGGGGTGGCCTACTTCCGGCTGCACGGCGTCGGCGGCTACCGCTACCGCTTCACCGACGCCGACCTCCAGCAGGTCCTGGAATGGTGCCAGCCCTTTGAGACTGTCTACGTCCTCTTCAACAACATCTCTATGTGGGAGGACGGGCTGAGGCTATGGGGTCAACTCCAGCCGGCCCCACGCGGATCGCTGGAAACGTCACTGTGAAAGTCGTCCCCCTCCCGACCTCGCTCTCCACCTCAATCCGCCCCCGATAGCGCTCCACCAGTTCCTTCACGATCGTCAGCCCCAGGCCGGTGCCGATGGCGTTGACCGCGCGGGCATTGGGGGCGCGGTAGAACTCTTCAAAGAGATGCGGCATGGCCTCGGGCGGGATACCGATGCCCGTATCGGCGACCCGCACCCAGATTTGGTCGCCGTCCCGCCCCAGGGAGACCATCACCCGCCCCCCTGGCGGAGTGTACTTGATGCCGTTCTCCACCAGATTGACGAAGATGCGGTCCAGCCCCTCCTCCGTCGCCCAGACGGCCAGTTCTTCACCGCACGGCTGAACGGCGAGGGTGACCCCTTTCTCCTCGGCGCGGGGCATCAGGAGGAGGACGGCCCGTCCCACAGAACTGTTGACTGCAACCGGCCCCTCTTTTTCGGCCAGTTCCGGCGCCCGGCTGGCGGCCAGGTCCAGCAGGTCATTGACCAGATGCTCCAGAAAGTCCAGCCGCGCCGAAATCCGGGCAAAGAGGTCTTTCTGCATATCGGTGAGGGGGCCGGCATAGCCCCGGACGATGTTGCGCACCAGGGACTGGGCCACCGCGATGGGGGATCGGAGTTCGTGCGTGGCCACATGGATGAAGCGAGATTTGGCCGCCTCCACCCGCTCCATTTCCGCCAGGCCCCGGGCGGCCTGCAGGGCGGCCACGCCCAGCGGGGCCAGGGCCAGCAACCGCTCCACGTCTGCAGAGGAGAACGGAGGATTCGCCCGCCGATAGACCTGCAACACCCCGAGGGGGCGCGCGGCAGCGATCAGGGGGACACAGAGGAGATGGGAAAACCCTTCGGGAAGGGAAAGGTCCGGCTGGCCCGCCGTACCGGTAGCCGGTCTACCGGAGAGGGCCTCCCGGTCCGGCGGGCTCTCCGCCAGCGGGAAATCATCGGGCAGGCCCCGGCGGGCCGCCGCCTGCAGGCGTCCCTCATCCCCCACCAGCGAAACGGCCGCGGCATCGGCGACCGAGATGGTCATCGCCGCGGCCATCAGCAGGTCCAGCACGTTCTCTTCGGAAACCCTCACTGCACTCGCCCCCGGCTCTCTGGAGGAGCGAACGGGACGGCCAAACGCCGCTCCCCCTGAAGGTTTCCCAGGGGGTCCGGCTTCACTTCTGCACCCGTGACTTCTCAATCAGCGCGCGGACCTTGTTCAGCAGGACCTCCGGGTCTATCGGCTTATCCACGAAGTCGTCCACCGGCAAATACGCCTCATCCGGCCCGAAGCGCAGGGAGGTGGTGGTATGGATGGCCGTCAAAATGAGGATGGGGATGTGACGATAGGGGGCGTACTCCGACCTCGGGTCGGGACTGCGCAGTTGCAGGGAGACCTGGAAACCGGCCGTTGTCGTCTCCATCATCACGTCCAGGATAATCAGGTCGGGGTTGATCTCCTTGACCTTCTGCAACCCCTCCTGGCCTGAGGAGGCGACGTACACTTCATAGCCGTTGGCTTCCAGAGGCATCCGCAGCGCGGTGACCATATCGGGGTCGTCTTCCACGATCAGGATTTTGTCGGGCATAGCCTGCTCCTTGTGGTAAGGTATTGGCAAGGGTCTCTACGGGGCGGCTTCGCTGTCACCGAAACCATTCCGAAGTTCCCCCAAAATTTCCTCCACCAGTTGCGGCAGAGCCGCTTCCATAGCGGGACTGAGCCCCTCCCCCCAATCCATCCGCTCCGGCTGGACGCCGTAGATGATGATTTCCGGAAGGGTCTGGCCCAATGCGCGGGCCAGGGCCAGCGCGTCGGCCAATCCGGCGGTGTGGCTGGAGAGGGAGGCCAGGCTCTGGACCAGATGGGCCTCCTCCGGAGTGAAGCGGACAAACTCGCCGGGCCTCCGTCCCAGTTCGGCCGCGTCCACGATGATGGCCCGCTTCCGCCCCTCCAGCAAATGCAGCAGGTCCAGCCCTCCGATCCCGCCATCCACTGCCTCCACGCCCTCGGGTATCCTCCGACGGAGGAGTTCCGCCACCACCCGGGGGCCGACCCCGTCGTCCCCCCGCAGGGGGTTGCCCAGGCCGAGGACCAGACAATTTCGGTTTCTCTCACCCACCGACGACATTGTCCATCGCGACCTCAAAGCCGGTCAGCCAGACCGGGTAGTTTCGTCTTACCCCTCCCAGGAAGAGGTGATGGGGCCGATTAGCAGCCGCCGCTACACGAACTCCACCGTCAGGAAGTGGGTGGAGCAGGAGATACAGGGGTCGTAGGCCCGCACCAGCATTTCCAGCAGAAGCCGCACCTCCTCCTGCGGCCGGTCCAGAATCTGCGGGACCAGCGCGCGGATGTCGGCGTTCAGATTGGCCAGGTTCTGGTTGGTGGGGATGATGCAGTTGGCCTCCACACAGATGCCCTTCTCGTCGTAGACGTAGTGGTGGAAGAGGATGCCGCGCGGGACCTCGCAGGCGCCGACCCCCTCTCCGGCCCGCACCGTCACCGGCGCCGGTTTCTCCTCCCGCACTCCCCGGGTCAGCAGTTCCTCTATGATGCGGATGGAGTCCTCTAGGGAGTGGACCATCTCCACGACCTGCGCGGCGGTGTTCAGGAAGGGATTGGTGACGATGGGCTTCATCCCCAACTTCGCCGCCGCCTCTTTGGCCTTCGGGTGGAGTTGTTCGTAGTTGTTGTTGAACCGGGCCAGCGCGCCCACCATGTAGGACTCCCGGTTGTGCTTCGTCCACTTGGCCGTGGAGAAGGGGACCAGGTACTCATTGGTGACCTTCTTGTAGTCCTCAATCAGGTACGTGAAGCCATCTGAGGTAACGATGACGCCATCTATGAAGGCATACTCATCCGCCCGGCGCAGGCTCACGTACTCCGTCTCCCGCTCAAACTGGGGCCATGGGAGGGAGGCGAAGAGGTCCACCGTCGCCTCCATGTCGGCGCGGGCGGCGATTAGCCGCTCCCGCATCTCCCGCAGTTCCCGCTCGGTGGGGGTATGGGTGAAACCGCCGACGACCAGCGCGCAGGGATGAGTGTGGCGGCCACTGACCATCGCGCAGAGGTCCCCGGCCAGTTTCTTCAGCCGCAGCGCCCGCTCCACCACCTCCCGGTGGGTCTCCACCAGCGGGATGACGCTGGGGACGCCGAAAAAGTCCGGCGCGACCAGGCAGTAAGCATGCAGGATGTGGCTATCCAGAATCTCGCCGTGGAGATTCAACTTGCGCAGGAGCCATGCCTGCTCCGAAAGTTCTACGTCTAAAGCCTTCTCCGTGGCACGGGTACTGGTAGTGGAGTGGCCCACCGAGCAGATGCCGCAGATGCGGGAGACAATGTGGTTAATGTCGTGGTAAGGGCGGCCGCGCACGAAGGCCTCAAAGAAACGGGGCGCTTCCACTACCTCAAACCGACACTCCTTTACCTCGCCGTTTTTCACGTCCACGACGATGTTGCCGTGGCCTTCCACGCGGGTAACGTAGTGAACATTGACGTTCAGGGTCGTCATAGTCCTTCTCCGTTTCAGGGTAATTCTCTCGGCAAACGAGTTCCAGATGCCCACTGGCAACGGCACTCGTCCCAGGCCAGGATAAAACGTCTACCATTTGCCCAGTCCTACTTCCCGATACGCGTTGAACATCGTGAAGTAGTGCATAATGTCGTCCAGCGTCAGGCCGGCCTCGTCCAGCACCTCCTCCATCGCGTTCTCGTTGGGATGGGGGATGATGCCCCGGCACCCTTCACAGCCGTCGCCGTAGGTGGGGCAGATAGCGCCGCAGCCGGCCCGCGTCACCGGCCCCATGCAGATGCCGCCGACGTGGAAGATGCAGACGTTGCCCTTCAGTTTGCACTCCACACAGAGAGGGTAATCGGGGATCGGCGGCTTCTTGCCCACCAGCAGGGCTTTCACCACCTCCACGAACTCCTCCTTGTCAATGGGGCATCCGGGGATGGCGGCGTCCACCTGGACGACAGCGCTCAGGGGCCGGGCCGCGTAGGTCTCGTACCAGTTGGCGTATTCCCCGTAGACGTAGCGACGGACCTCCTCCGGCGGCTGGAGATTCTTCAGCGCGTTGACACAGCCGGTATCGGCGCAGGCGCCCAGCGCCACCAGAATTTTGGCCTGCTCCCGAATGCGCTTTAGCCGCTCCTCATCCTTGGGGCGGGTGATGGAGCCCTCCACGAAGGCGATATCAAAATCCCACCCGTCCAACGTGGCCGCTTCGCGGAAGTTGACAATCTCCACCGCATCCAGCAGGTCCAGGTGCGTCTGCAGAGAATCTATTACGGTCAACTGGCATCCTTCGCAACTGGCGAAATCAAAAAACGCCACTTTGGGTTTAGCAACTGAGAGCGGGCTCATCACAACGCCTCCGGAACGTTCTTGATCTGCGCGTAGGTAAAGACAGGGCCCTCTTTACAGCAGTACAGGTGGTTGATCTGGCAGTGGCCGCACTTGCCCACGCCGCACTTCATCCGCCGCTCCAGGGAGAGATAAATCTGGGTCTCCGGGATGCCCTTGCCCAGCATCTCTATGAGGACGAAGCGGTACATGATCGGCGGGCCGCAGGTCACGGCGACGGTGTTGCGGGGGTCAACGGTGACCTTCGGGAACAGAGTGGTAATGACACCGATGTTCCCCTTCCAGGTCTCGTCCCCCCGGTCTACCGTGACGTGGAATTCCACATCGTCGCGGGCGGCCCACTGCTCCAGTTCGTCCCGGAAGAGGAGTTCCGCCGGACGTTTGGCGCCGTAGAGGATGATGACGCGGCCGAAGGAGCCCCGTTCGTCCAGGACCTGGTTGATGAGGGAGCGCAGGGGGGCCAGCCCCAGTCCGCCGGGGGCGAAGAGGATGTCCCGGCCGCGCATCTGTTCTATCGGGAAACCGTGGCCGAACGGCCCTCGGATGCCCACCACATCACCGGGCTTCATCCGGTGCAGGGCTCCGGTCACATCGCCCATACGGCGGACGCAGAGTTCAAAATGGCCGTTGGATCGGCTGGGGGAAGAGGAGACGGAGATAGGGGCCTCCCCCACGCCGGGGATGGAAAGCATCACGAACTGGCCCGGCTGATGGCCCAGGCTACCGCCGTCCGGAAACTCCACCATAAACAACTTTTCCAGTTCCGTCATCGGCCGGATGTCGGCCAGGCGGGCCATTCTGGGAGCGTAAATGGAATCCGTCATCGGGCTACCTCCTGTGCTGAGAGGCGTAGATGGCGTTAAAGGTGTCCACGATGTTGATGTGGGTCAGGCAGGCGCGGATGCAGCGGCCACAGCCGACGCAGCCCATTTCGCCGAAGCGCTCATAGAGCCACTTCCCCTTGCGGAACATGCGGTGGCGCTGACGGGCCGCCCGCGCCTCCCGGAAGTTCTCCCCGCTGGCGACCCGGGCGAACTCGTCCAATTGACAGGAATCCCACCGGCGCATGCGGACCGCTTCCGTCAGGCTCAGGTTGGGGGAATCAATGACGTTGAAGCAGTAGCAGGTGGGGCAGACATTGGTGCAGGAGCCGCAGGAGAGGCAACGGTCTCCCAGTTCGGCCCAGATGGGGTGGCCGTAGGCTGTCGCCAGCAGGGAGGGAAGTTCGGCCGCGTCAAAGTTCAGCCGGTGTGGGAAGCGGGGCCACTTGGCGCTCATCACCTCGTTGAGTCGCCGGATGTCGGCATCGGTGGCAGGACGGGCCTGAGGCGCATATTTCATCAGCGCCGCTTCCCCGGCCCCGGTACCCACGTGGACCGCGTAGGTATCGCCCAGGTCGGTCAGGTGCAGATCGTAGCCGGAGTCCGCCGTCCAGGTGCCCATGCTCTTGCAGAAGGAGTGTTCGTCGCAGGGCTGCAGGCACTCCATGCTGACGATAAGCGTCTGCTTGCGGCGTTCCAAGTAGTGGGCGTCCGGAAAATCGGCGGAGAAGGCCCGGTCCAGGAGCGCCAGCGCATGCAGGTCGCAGGTGTGCATGCCGAAGATGACCGTCGGCCCAGCCTCTATGACCGGCTCCACGGTGAACCCGCCGTCCATGTGGAAGATGGCGATCCGTTCTTGTGGGGGCTGCAGGGCCACCTTGGGAGAGAGGATGGAGATGTTGTAGTCCAGGCGCATCTCAGCGGGGTCTTGGAGGGGTTCAAAGGCGAACTGCGGCCCCTTCGCCTTTGGCCCCCAGACGCGGTAATCCGCCATCAGCGCACGGACCAGGTCGGGAACCTGTTCCTTGGGTAAGATGCGGAAACGCATTCAGGTACCTCCTTAAGCGATGTAGAAGCAGAAGAAGCGATTTTCGTTATGGCGGCGCTGCCGCGATGAACATCACTTTGCAACGTAACTATTCAGCGCTGACGGAAAGCCCGCCTTCCTGGGCCTCTGGCCAATGGACGGCCTGCGCCGTCCGTTCCAGATGGACGACAGACTACCGACCACGGACCACCGACCACCGCCGTCTGTGGTCTATGGTCTGTGGTCTACGGTCTGTGGTCTATGGTCTATGGTCTGCGGCAGGGAGGCCGATTCCCCATCGGCGCCAAGAGGGCGTCTCCATCGGGCTGAATCATTACGCGCCCTCTTCCTTTCGTGCCAGAAAGGCCAGGCTGCATCCGGGAAGGGCCCATGGGATGCGCTTCTCGGCCTGGGCCAGCGCCCGAAACAGTCCCAGGATGCCTCGGGGAACATCCCGCCGGTGAAGCAGAGGGCTAGGAATGACATTGGTCAGCGAATGGATGGTCCAGTTCTTTAAAACCTTTAAGCCCAGCCGTCCCAAGTCCCGCCGGAGTCCCCGGCGGGTGAAAAGGGTCAGCCGTAGCCAATTATGCTCAAAGGGGTAATCCACCGCCACCGGCGCCGAAAGGGGCGGGCGTGCCATAGCCAGAGCCTGTTTCCAGGGCATCCCGTAGTGGCGACCGCCTGTCAGTGCGTCCGCAAGCGTCCAGAGCAGGTCTCCATTCCAGCGTCCTTCGGCCTCCAAGAAAAGTGTGCCCCCTGGCTTCAGAACCCGGCTTATCTCTGCCAGGGCCTGGGGATACTCGGGGATCAGGCTGAGAATGCTTCCACAGCAGTTAACGTGGTCAAAGGTCTCATCCGGAAACGGAAGCCGCCGGGCATCCGTCACCTCAAAGGTAGGGGAGACACAGGCTCCCGGCTTTGCGCTGTTCAGACATCCCTGAATCCACTGGTTATAAGGACGGACAAAAGGAAAGAGCGCCGGAATGGTCAGAAAGGCCGCCTGATCCCTCGGGAATCGGGCCGCTTTTTCCCGCGCGATGCGGATCATCCGGGGGGATATGTCTATCCCAACCACGCGAGCCCCGAAGGCGGCGTACAGGAACGATTGGAATCCGGTCCCGCACCCCACGTCCAGCACGGTTTGCGGCGCGTAGGGGTGGATAATGTTTTGAACGATCAGGGTACCCAGCCGGGCAAACAGCCACGCGTACCAGGGGAACTCCAGAATTCCCTCATATTCATCCGCCATCCTATCAAAGAGGGCAGCGGCCGACAAAGACGGCGGTTCTGCACCTTCTCCCATATTCCTGCTCCCCCCAGAGGCACACTCCAAGTCTTATTATTCTACCACGCCCATCAGAGCGGTCAAGTGCGCATTATCAGAGCAAAGCAGGTGACTTCTGGAACTATGCAGCGCTGACGGAAAGTCGGCTCTCCGGGCCTGCGGCCGGAGGACGGCCTGCGCGGTCTTTTCAAGATGGACGACGGATGACAGACCACCGACCGCCGTCCCCTGTGGTCTGCAGGGGGAGGCCGATTCCCCATCGGCACCAAGAGAGCGATCTCCGTCGGGTGGAATCGCTACGACTCCTGTACCTTTCACCCATGAGAACCCTTGCTGGCCGACTTTCGCACGGCCTCCAGCGCTACCCAGTCCTCCACCTGCTGCCGCCCGATAACCGCCAGGCCGTTGCGCTGGAAAGCATTCCGGACTTCCTCCTCCTGCCCGGCCAGCAATCCTGCGACCACCAGCCGACCCTCCGGCGCCAGGCGTCGGGCCAGGCCCTGCTCTGCCATCTCTATCAGCACCCGGGCTAGGATGTTGACTGCCACCACGTCAAACCTCCCGATAGCCCGCTCCAGGGAACCCGGAGCCACGCGCACCCGGTCCGCGACGCCGTTGCGGTAGACGTTCTCCCGGGCCACCGCGACGGCCTGAGGGTCGGTATCCAGCGCCAGGACCTGCCCTGCTCCCAGTTTGGCAGCGGTGATGGCCAGAATCCCCGACCCGGTCCCCAGGTCCAGTACCCGCGCTCCAGGGCGCACCCAGTCCTCCAGCGCCCGCAAGCACATCTGGGTGGTCGGATGAGTGCCGGTACCGAAAGCCATTCCCGGGTCCAGTTCCACCACCACTTCCCCTTCCGTCGGGGTGTACGGCAGCCACGACGGGCGAATCACCAGCCGGCGGCCTACATGGAGGACGGTCAGGTGCCGTTTCCAGGCCTCTGCCCAGTCGGTCTCGGCGACGATGCGGAAGGAGGGCGAGGGCAAGGGGAGAATCTGGCCCAGGTGCCAGAGCGCTTCCTCCACCCGACGGCGGGTCTGAGGCATCTGGTCATCGGCCGGGATGTAGGCACGGACAACGACGGGGCCGATTCCGAAGCCCTCCGGGCCGGCTTCCAGCGCTACGCCCCGGGGGGCAAAGCGGCTCAGCACCTCCGCGACCGCCTCCGCTCCCTCACCCGTTGTCTCCACCTGGATTTCCAGCCAGTCCATTTTCAGACCACGGACGAGAAGCCAATGGACTACAGGCAATGAAGGTTAACCGGCGACGGCTTCTCTGATCATTTGCCCAAGATAACCGAGGAGTTCCTGGGCCAGGTTCAGCATTTCCTGCGCCATTTCCCCGGTGATCTGTGCCGCATAATCGTAGCGGGCGGCCGCCTGGGTCTCCAGCCCCCGGTTTAGCCGTCGCCCCATTTCGCGCGGTAACTCCCCCGTCTGAATGAACAGTTCGCCCAATTTCCCCACCAGTCCGCCATGCGAGCCGGGGATGGCGTCCAATCTCATCAGCAAGAGCCCCTTCACACACAGTTCGGCCGCATTATACGCCGCATCTATGGCAATCCGCAGGTCTCCAGCATGAAAAGCCCGCCGGGCTCCGGCCAGATAGACTTCAGCCAGACCATACAGGGCGCGGATTTCTCGCTGCTTCAATTCGGAATCGTCCATAGAGAAAATCTCCTTCCCGAAATGAGCGGCCCGGTAGATGAAATAGGTCCGAGGGCTAAAGTACTCGGATAGGGGATAAACCAGAGGTTCTATCCCCTCCCCTGTCTCCATAGCCACTTCAAACGCGGCTTCAGCACAGGCATCCTGGAGAGCATCCCGGCCGTTGAGGGAGAAAATCAGCACATCCACATCGCTCTCGGGAGTGGCCTCTCCTGTCGCCAGACTGCCAAAGAGAACAATTTTGGCAATATGCCCGCCGCAGGGGCCGGCCAGCAGCCGCCGGGTAAACCGGTGCAGGGCCTCCCACTTCCGACGAATGTGCGGCGCATCCATCTCTCTCCTCCAGCCCCGTTGAGGCTTCTCACTTGCTCAGTGCCTCTCGGGCATCCCGGTATCCCAAATCTATGAGTTCCCGGCTGGTCCGGGGGTCATAGCGGAGAATCTGCAGGAGGCCAATCTCTCTGGTGGGGACAATTACCCGACAGCGAATGTAGCGATGTTTTTCGTCCATCTGCTGGGCGACCAGTTGGTTGATCCGCTCCAGTTGTTTGATGTCGTTTTCAAACGTGGCACTGAGGGCCAGGTCCAGCATCACCGCGAACGCCTGCCAGGGCCAGCGAGGCGGGGGGATATACCGCTCCCCCACCGGGGAGAGCAGGACGACGTAGACCTCATCGGCCCCGGCGTCAATAGCCACCGATAACGGGGTGTTGGCCATTACCGCCCCATCCCAGTAGTGAGAGTCCCCGATGCGGGTCCAGGGGTAGACCAGAGGGATGGAACAACTGGCCAGGACGTGAGCGGGCGTAATCGCTATCTCCCGATTGTCAAAAACGCGCAGGTCGCCCTTTTCTACTTCCGTCGCAGTGATCAGCAGTCGTTTCTCTGTACAGGCCAGGGCGTCAAAATTTATGAACCGGTGAAGAGTACGGGCCCAGGGGGAGGTATCGTAGATGGCCCGCCAGGGGCGCAGTCGCCAGAAGCGCTGGATATCGCGGGTCCGGGTGGAGAGCCAGGCCGCTTCCAGATCCCGCGCGGTCTTTCCGGAAGCGATGGCGGCCGCATTGATGGCGCCGATGGAGGTGCCGACCAGGATGTCGGGTATCAGCCCGGCCTCCTCCAGGTACTTGTAGACGCCGCACTCGTAGGCTCCCCGCCCGCCCCCACCGGAGAGGACCAGAGCGCGGACCGGTTTTTCTTTCGCTCCACTCAAACGATGGTGCTCCACTTCGCTCCGTGCCTGACTACGAGCGGGCTCAACGCCTTCGGGGGAGGAGAGCCGGATAGGCAGTCACCAGACGGTAAGCCTCTTCCAGGTCCTGCCGGGTGAGCAGGCCCAGAAAGTTGCCCGCATCCACCACCGGCACCACCTCAACCCCCACTTCGCTCATCCGTTGCTGAATGTCAAAGAGGTCGTCGTCCGGGCCGGCGATCGGGAACTCTCGCAACATCACCACGTGGATAGGAACCTGCGGGCCGTGTTCCTTTAGCCCACGCAGGACGCCGTTGCGGGTCAACATCCCCACCAGCCGGCCTTCCTCACAGACAGGAAAGTCGGACTGGAAGCCCTCCAGCATCAGGTCTACGGCACGGCTGAGCGGCTCTTCGGGATGGACGGCCTGAGGAGAATGCGAATAGGCCTGCCGGACCCGCAACCCGGCCAAGGCCGTTTTGAGTTGTACCAGGCGCCCCTCCTGGGTGGCACCAGCGTATACAAAGAGAGCCACCAGGATCAGCAGCACATCCCGACCGAAGAGGCCCAGCAGCCCCAGCACCCAGGCCAGGGTCTGCCCAACGCGGACAGCAATAGCCGTCGCCCGACCATAGGGCATTATTGTTGCCAGGAAGGCCCGCAACACCCGTCCGCCGTCCATCGGGAAGGCCGGAAGGAGGTTGAAACCCGCCAGAAACAGGTTGGTGATCGCCAAATAGGGGAGCAGATACGACCAGGAGAGAGGGCCACCGGACAAGAAGGCACGCGAAAAGGCGGTCCATATCCGCAGAGGGAGAAGGAACAAGGTGAGAAACGCCAGGCCGACGCCGATGACCCCGCTGGTTACCGGTCCGGCCAGCGCCATCAGGAGTTCCTGATAGGGACGGTCGGGAAGTTGTTCCATCTGGGCCACGCCGCCCAGGGGGAGCAGAACGATCTCCTTGACGCGGCCGCCGAAGTGGATAACAAACAGGCTGTGGGCCAGTTCATGGAGGACCACGCAAAGGAAGAGGAGCAAGGTCACCACCACCCCGAAAAGTGCCCCTTGCCAGACGTTACTCTGCTCACGCCCAAACTGGACAGCGGCCCAGAGGAGAATCAGAGGAAAGGTGATGTGGACCCGGACGGGAATACCTTTAATGGTCACGAGTTTCAAAGAACCCATTGGGAGTCCTTTCTATTAGTGCTCCAGGCCTCGGGGAGCCAGTTCGGAAGATTTTTTGCGGTATAACTATAGCATACTCTAAGCAGAGTGTCAAAAAGGGGCCTATACAAAGCCCTAGAGACGCAGAGAGTACCGCGAGGCGCATTCTTGCAGATCAAAAACTACGGGCACGTGGCGTGGGTAAGGGTCACCCTTCTCCCAGGCGGTCTCCCAGGATGTTTGCGGCCAGAACGGTCAGGGTCAGGGCAACGCCGGGGGAAATGGCCGCCCAGGGGGCATCCCGAAGGTAGGCTCGTCCCTCGGCCAGCATAGCCCCCCACTCCGGGGTTCCCGGCGGAACACCTATGCCCAGGAAGTTCAGCGCCGCCCCGTTGAGCAGCACCCAGCCCAACTGGGTAGTCGCGAAGGCCACCAGCGCTGGGGCCGCATTGGGCAGGATGTGGCGAAGGATGATCCGCCAGGGGCCTGCTCCCACCGCCCGAGCGGCGTCAATATACGGCTGGGCCCGAATCTCCCGCGCCGTCGCCCGGACGACCCGGGCATAAGGTGCGGCCGCCGCCACTCCCACCGCCATCGCCACGGAGGAAAGCCCCGGCCCCAAAATGGCGACCACCGCCATCGCCAGGAGGAGCCCGGGGAACGCCAGCCACGCATCCACCAGCCGCATCAGCCCTACGTCCCGCAGTCCGCCGGTTCCGCCCGCCGCCAGGCCCAGGGGAAGCCCCAGCCCCACGGCCAGCGCCAGCGCCTCGGCCCCCATCCCCAGCGTCCAGCGAGCCCCCCAGAGAAGCCGCGCCAGCACGTCCCGCCCCAGGAAATCCGTCCCCAGCCACCGACCAGGGCCCGGAGGGAGCAGGGCGCGGGAAGGGTCGGTCGCCGTGGGGCCGGAAGGGGCCAGGTACGGAGCCAGCGCCGCCCCCAGCGCGATGGCCGCCAGCCACAGGAGCGAGGAGAACGCCAGCGGCTGATGCCTCAGGGGCCGACGAGGGGAGATGGCCTGCAACTGGGGAATCGCCAGCGCACACAGCGCGCGCTCCAGAACCTTCCGCCCCGGGCAGCGGGAGGCTCTCTCCACCGACTTTCTCACCGGAGGCTCCTCACCGTAATCGGGGGTCCAGCCAGACCTGAAGGAGGTCAGCCAGCAGGCTGGTCAGCAGATAGGCCAGGGCACCGACCAGCACCACCCCCCGCACCACCGGCAGGTCCCGCCAGAGGATGGCCTGGACCGCCAGCCGACCCAGCCCCTGTCGGGCAAAGACCGACTCGGTCACCACCGCGCCGCTCAGGAGGAAACCTAACTGGAGAGCCACGACGGTCACGGCGGGCCCGACAGCGGGACGCAGGACGTGGAGCAGCAGGATCCGTCGGAGGGGGAGCCCCCGAGCCAGTGCGGCCATCACGAAGGGCATCCGGAGTACTTCTATCACCTGGGCCCGCACCAGACGGGCCACCGAACCGGAAAGGGCGAAGCCCAGCGTGGCCGCCGGGAGGATCAGATGACGGAGGTCGCCGCTGCCGGCGGAAGGGAACCATCCCAGGTAGAGGGAGAAGAGGAGAATCACCAGAAGGCCAGACCAGAAAACCGGAGTGGAGAGGCCCAGGACCGCCAGCCCTGTTGCCAGGGCATCCACCCATGTCTCCCGATACAGGGCGGCCAGGAGCCCCAGAGCCATACCCAGAAGCGCCCCGAAGGCCGTCGCGGCGAGGGCCAGTTCGGCCGTCGCCGGGAGTTGCTCCAGGATCATGCGCCCCACGGAGCGCCCGTGGAGCCAGGAGACCCCCAGGTCGCCCCGGGCCAGGTCGGCCAGATAACGGGCGTACTGGACCGGGAGCGGGTCATCCAGGCCCAGTTGGGTCCGCCGACGGGCCACCTCCTCAGGGGAGGCACCGGAGGCCGCCAGCAGGGTCTGGGCCGGGTCGCCGGGCGTCAGTTGCATCGCCCCGAAGGCCAGCGTCGCGGCCAGCCAGAGGACCAGGACCGCACCCAGCAGACGCCGGAAAGTGTATCCCAACATTGGATAAGAGAGGTGCTGGGCACCGCCCATAGAGACGGCACTTCGCTGCGCTTTGTGCCTCACTACGAACGAGATGGCACTCCGCTGCGCTTCGTGCCTCCCTACGAACACGGTGCCCGCACCTCAACGGTTACCGCGCCAGGGTGACGTCTATCAGCCAGGGGAACCACCCCCGGGCGTCAAAACGCAACCCCTGGACCCGATTATTCACCCCGTTCAGGTTGACGTAATCCCGAATGGGGATGACCAGCGCGCTCTCCATCACCCGGGTCTGGACCTGGCTGTAGAGGTCAGCGCGCCGGTTCCGGTCGGAGACCCGGGCCGCCTCCTCCAGCCACCCGTCCATCTCCGGGTCGTTCACTTTAGCCCAGTTGAACCCGGCCTGGGAGTGGAAAAACTTGCGCAAGATATCCGGATCACTGCCGGAGAGGTTGAAGGGCATCAGGTGGTGACGGCCCTCCTGAGCGATCTTCAGCGCCTCGGGGTAACTGACCACCTGGCTGTTGACGCGAATACCCAGCCGGGCCCACTGGTCAGCAATCAACTGCCCGACCTCGGGCATGTAGCCCCAGCCCATCAGATAGAGGTCCAGGGCCAGGGGCTGGCCGTCCTTATCCCGGACGCCATCCCCATCGGTATCCTTCCAGCCGGCCTGTTCCAGGAGCATGGCCGCCTGTCCGGGGTTGTAGGGGTAGAACTCGCAGACCATCGGGTTATAGCCGAAGGTGATCGCCGCCAGCGGCCCGCAGGCCACCGGGGATGTGCCCCGAAAGACGGTGGAGATGATGGCCTGCCGGTCGGTGCCAAAGAGGAGCGCCTGCCGGACCAGCAGGTCATCCAGCGGCGGGCGGGCCGTATTCATAAAGAGCATCAGGGAGACGCCGGGAATCGCCACCGCCTCTATCCGGAAGTCCGAACTCCCCTGGAGACGGGCGGCGTCCTGGGGGGGGATTTCCCCCATTACATCCGCCTCCCCCGACTCCAGCGCCGGGGAGCGAGTGGCGGGGTCGGTGAAGAAGCGGAACTCCACCTCTTCCAGTTGGGCCGTCCTGTGCTGATAGACGGGCGGTCCCCAGGCGTAGTCGGGGTTGCGCCGCAGAAGCAGGTGGTCGCCCGGAACGTACTCCACGAAGACGAACGGTCCGGTACCCACCTGGTGCAATTGATACTCGCTCCCCCATTTCTGTACGGCGGCGGGGGAAGCCATCGCCAGGTAGACCTGGCTCAAAGAGTCCAGGAGCGGCGCGAAGGGCTCCTTCAGGACGATGCGGACGGTGTATTCATCCACCACCTCCGTCCGCTCGTAGGGCCCCAGCATAAAGCGGGCCTTCTGGGAAGCCAGGTCGGGGCTGGTGATGCGCTCCAGGTTGAAGCGTACCGCCTCGGCGTTGAAGGGGGTGCCGTCGTGGAACTTCACCCCTCGCCGCAGGTGGAAGGTGTAGACCCGGCCGTCCTCCGAGACCTCCCACTTCTGGGCCAGCCCGGACACGAATTCCCCCGTCTTCGGGTCCTGGTAGATCAGGGTATCGTAGACGGAGGTGAGGGGGATGCCCAGTTCGGACGAAGCGTTAATGTGGGGGTCAATCCCGGAGGGGGCCAGGGTGAGGCCGTAGACGATACGGCCTCCCGGTCGGGGCGTGCAGCCTGTCGTCAGTGCCGCCGCCACCAGCAGAAGGATGAACAGGCGACGCATGGTTTACCTCCCTTCAGGGTAGGATTGGGTGGTAAGATTATACCATAACTTGGGTGCTTGACAAAGAAGCGCTCTCATGGTATAATTTCGCAAAGTTGGATTATTGTTCCAAAAAATGGAACGTCCCTCTCCCCACCAGCCGGTGTCAAATGGAACGGGATCCCGCTGTCAAGACAGTCAACCGTCTGGTAGAAATTCTGGATAGTTTCGCCTCCCACCCCTCGGGTTGGTCGCTGGTGGAACTGAGCGAACACCTGGGCATCCCTAAAAGTACTCTCCACCGGTTTCTTTTCGCGCTGGAAATCCACGGGATTTTGCATCGGGATCCGAGTGACCGCCGCTGGCGGCTGGGTTACCGCCCCCTGCTGTGGGGCCGTGGAGCGGCTAACTATGGCGCCCTTCGCCTGATTGCGCGGCCCATTATGGAATCCCTTGCCGCAGAGACGGGAGAGACCGTTTTGCTGACGGTGTATCAGAACGGCGAAGTGGTCTTCATAGAGAAAGTGGACTCTACCCACGCTGTCCGGCTGGCGGTAGATGTCGGAACCCGTCGCCCCCCTCACGCCGGAGCCTCTTCAAAGGTCCTGATGGCTTTTCTCCCCCCGGGTGAGATTGAGGCCATCATCCAGCGTGGCTTACCCCGTCTCTCTCCCAACACCATCACCGACCCCCAAGCGCTGCGAACCGAACTGGCCCGGATTCGGGAGCAAGGGTACGCGATCAGTGTGGAAGAAACGGATGCCGGAGCCTGGGGGGTCGCCACTCCGATCCGGAATTCCCGGGGGGAAGTCATTGCTGCTATCGGCATTGCTGGCCCCACTTTCCGTTTGACCGAAGAGCACATTCAAAAGTACATCCGATTATGCCGTCAAGCCGCCGAACAGATCTTGTCGTCTCTCTACCAGACCCGTTCGTAGGGTGAAAGGAGGTGATACCGGGAGACCCTCAGCGCGCTCAACGTTCTCTCCCCCTTTATCCACAGAACCCAAGTGTTTAAGGAGGAGACCATGAAAAGCAGAATCTGGCACCTTCTGACAGTCCTGATTGTGCTCTCGTTCCTGGTTGCGTGCGGGCCGAAGGCACCCCAGAAGCCCAAACTGCCGGAGAAAATCGTCGTGGGGTGTCTGGAGCCGCTGACCGGCGCTCATGCCGTGTTCGGGACCGAGGCGAAGATCGGCATGGAGATCGCCATCCGCCACATTAACGAGTCGGGAGGCATCCAGTCGCTGGGGGGAATTCCCCTGGAACTGGTGGTAGAGGACGCCGGAGAGACGGCAGACAGTGCCCGGCTGGGAGCGGAGAGCATCATCGGCAAGCACCACCCGGTGGCTATTCTGGGCCTTTACATTAGCCGGATGACCATCGCCGCCTCGGAGGTCACCGAGCGGGAGAAGGTCATCCTGGTCGCCGATGCGCTGGTGGATAGCATCACCCAGATCGGGCGTCGCTACCTCTTCCGGCCCGCTCCCAAAGCCAGCCAGCACGGGGCCACAGCGGTGGAGTTCGTAATCGCCGCCGCCAAGAAGGCCGGTATCCCGATGCAGCGGATCGCCATCCTGAACGAGGACTCCTCCTTCGGGCGGAGCAACGCGATCGGCGCGGTCCAGGCCGCCCTGGATAACGGCCTGACCATCGTCTACCAGAAAGAGTACCCCTTTGACATCGCGGACGTCTCCTCTATTATAGCCGACATCAAGGCCGCCAAGCCCGACTTCGTCGTCCACTGTCCGTACTTCATGGACGCCATCCTCTTCGCCAATACCTTCAAGGAAGCCCAGGCCATCCCCAAGTTTATCGCCGGGATGGGGGCCTGTGGCTACACTGACCCCGAGTCCATCAAGGCACTGGGCGCGACGGCCAA
>JASFBC010000120.1:0-17417 GCA_036172315.1 Anaerolineae bacterium
ATACGGCTGCCGTCTACGGCCTGGGCCACTCCGAAGAGATTGTCGGCAAGGCCATTCGCGGCCGGCGCGACCACTAACTTCAGCGTGGAGCAGATGAAGCGCATTCAGTCCATCCACCCCATCGCCTCCCTCCAGCCGCCCCTATGGCCTCCGGCGTACTGACGGAGAAGTTCTCCCGGGAGTGGGTCGCCTCTCTTCCCCAGGATGACTGGCGCGGTAAGTACAGTGGCCACCTGCAGGAACCAGAACTGAGCGCCAACCTGGCGCTGGTGGAGGGGTTGAAGGCCATCGCGGCTCGCTATGGCCGGACCGTCTCCCAGTTGGCCATTGCCTGGACCCTGCACCGCCCGGAGGTGACGGCGGCCATCGTGGGCGCGCGGCGGCCCGAACAAATAGAGCAGACGGCTCCGGCGGCGGACTGGACTCTCCCCCCAGAGGTGCTGGCGGAGATAGACGATCTGCTGGCCCGTCGGGCGGAGATGATAAGGTAGGATCGCGGAGGCCTATTTCCGCCGCCTGGAAGCCCAGATGCAGGAGCGGGGCGTCTCTGTTCAGACGGCCATCCTCTTCAGCACCCGGCCGGAGGACGAGGCCATTCTGGAATACGCGGCCCGGTCCCATTGCGACCTCATCGTCCTCCCCAACCTGCGCAGGTCGCTCCTGAGCCGTTGGCTTTGAGAACATTCCGGCCCGAGTGCAGCGCCGATCAACGGTCCCCGTTCTGTTTGTCAGCGAGGAGGTAGAACAATGAGTCGGGAGCAGATTCTGGAGTTTCTAAACCATGACCTTCGGTCTGAACTGGCCGCGATAGAGATTTACGCCGCCCACGCGCGGGCCCTGCAGGACGACCCGCTGGGCGAAGGGATCCGGGCCATCCTGGAGGTGGAGCGGCGGCATGCCCGTGACCTGACTGCCCGCATCCAGGCCCTGGGCGGTACTCCTGCTGAACCCGGCGGCTTGGATACGGTAGCCGGACGGGCAGTCGGCGCGGCCAGCGCTCAGGCAGATACGCTCAAAACCACGGCGTGGCTTTGGAGGAAGTGGAGTTACGGCTGAGCGATGCGGTTTCTGGAGATTCTGTGACCGGAGGGAGTCCAATGGACGAACGGATTGCCGATGCGATTCGCCGTCATCTGGATGTGGAGGGGATGCTTCCATGCGCGGCGGCCTTTCGGGTCGCGGAAGAACTGGGGGTGGAGCCACTGGAAGTGGGCCGGACGGCGGATGAGATGGAAGTCCGGCTCAACCGCTGTCAGTTGGGCCTCTTTGGCTACGGACCGAAAGCGGAAGGCCGACACAAAATCGTCCGGCCCGCTGAAGTGGTGGAGCCGGGGCTGGCGCAGGCAATTCAAGACGGGCTGAGAGAGGGACGTTTGTCCTGCCGGATGGCCTGGGAAATCGCTGAGACGCTGGGTATTCCCAAGATGGAAGTCTCAGCGGCGGCGGAGGCGCTGGGCATCCGCATCGTCCACTGTCAGTTAGGGGCGTTTTAGAGAGTCATCGGCTGATCTGCCGAAGGGTCTGGCTCAGAATTGCGTCCTGCTCGGCCTGATGTCGCCTGCGGCTTTTGCCTGAGGGAGGGGGGACTGCTTTCCCTTGCCGTCGGGCCTCTTCCAGTGCTCGATGGAAAGCCAGTTCTATCGGGCTGGGGAGGGGCTCTTCTCGCTCCTCGGGAGGCATCTCCGTTTTCGCCAGGGTCAGGTCTATGCGCTTCTTGCGCCGGTCCAGCTGCAGGATGCGTACATCTATTTCATCCCCCACCCGGTACATATCCGGCCGGTTGAATTTCCCCATCTCCCTGGCGTGCAGCAGGCCCGGACGTTCAGCCCCAATGTCCACAAACAACCCGTACCGCTCCACCCGCACGACCCGACCGGTATGGGTCTGCCCTTCTTCCAGGTCTTTCCATTCCACATCGGGGGGCTTGACCAGTGTCAGGGCGATCCGGCCCTGACGGGGGTCTACTTGCGTCACCCACACGGTGACCCTCTGGCCCTCCCGGACCACGTCGGCGACCCGGCTGACGGGTTTGTCGCTCAGCTGGGAAATGTGGATTAAACCGTCCCGCTCCAGGCCGATGTCTACGAAGGCGCCGTAGAGTTCCACCTTGCGAACGACACCTTCCAGCCGCATTTTGGGACGAAGTTCGGCGATAGATGTGGGTCGGGTTTCGGTGTTCGTTAGTTCCATTCGCTTCCCCCATGCACGGTATAGCCCGGTCTTCTGGACCGGGCAGGTTTATTATAATGCGGGGCAGGAATTCTGTCAAGTCAACGTTTTTCGTGTAGTCATTACCCTGCGTCGCTTACTGCGAACGTTCAAAGTCAGGCGCAAAGCGCAGCGGAGTGCCGCCCAGCACGGCATCGCCACTGCGTTTGGCACTTGCCCATTTTCCATGTTATAATCTCATCCGCTATGAGAGGAAAACGCCATTTCCCAACTATCTGCCCTCTGATTCCGGCTCTGGGGGCGCTGGTACTGGCTCTTCTGCTGGCAGGGTGCGGCGAACAGCCTTTGCTCTCTGACGTTTCCTTTTCTAAAGACCGCATCACTCCCAACGCCGACGGCCAGGATGACGTTCTCGTCATCCGCTACCGCCTGGCTCGCGCCGCCGATCTCTCCATCCATTTCCTGGACGAGAGGGGGAACCGCTATGTTTTCCGGGACCGTCAGCACCGCGCCCCTACCGGTGAGCGGGAGCCGTACTCCGTCTACTTCTCCGGTATCGTGGAGGGCTATACACTGCCCGGAGAGACTTTTGACGGCTTCACTGTCACCCATCGGGTGTTGCAGGACGGGGTCTACACCTGGGTAGTGGAAGCCACCGAGAAGACGGGCCATACCGAACGGGTGACCGGCACCCTGACCATCGCCGGGGCCGACACGGCGCTGCCGGAACTCCGCAATTTCACCGTCTCGCCGCCTCTCTTCACCCCCAACCGGGATGGCATCAGCGACCGGGCCCGGATGAACGTCTTCGTGACCAAGCCGTATGTGTCGCTTCAAGTGTACCTGGTGGGAGGAAAAGGGGCGCGGTATCACGTGGGGGAGGACGAACGGAGCCCGTCCCGCCCCGGCGAGCGGGGCCTGCATACCTTTGACTACGATGCCGGGGTGGATCAGGGCGCCGACCCCCCGCCTGACGGTACCTACACTCTCTGGGCAGAGGTGCAGGACGCGATCGGCCAGCGGGTGGTCGCGACCTCTACGCTGACCATCAAAAACGGCGGGGTGCCCCGGGCCTACATCCTCAACGCCGAGGTGGAATGGTCGGCCCAGAGCATCGCGCTGGGCGATACCCTCTGGTTCACGCTGACGGTGGAGAACGATAGTGCCACTCCCATCCGTACCAGCGGCCCGCCCCCGGGCACGGTCTATGAGAGCGACCAGAACTACGCCACGCTGGGGGAGACCATTCAATCCGGTGTCTTCCGGGTGGGCATCCACTGCGAGAACGCGCTGATCAACTACCCCTGGCGCTGGGCAGTGGGGGATGAGAGCGTGCTGGTGAAAGATGAGGAGGGCCACCTGTATCTGCCGCCTTTCACCCGCGCGGTCGTAACCGGTGGCATTCGCTTCGTGAGTGTGGAGGGGAAGCGCAACCCTCAGTACTGCTGGGCCGGCCTCATCCACGAGGATGTAGAGATCTCTTCGGTGAACGACCGGGTAGACCCGGTGTTTCTGTTTATCCAGGTGCCGTGAGCAGTTAGGAAATAGGACGCAGATAAACGCAGATGAACTTGGATTTTTCTTAGGAAAAGGACGCAGATAAACGCAGATTAAACGCAGATAAACGCAGATGAAACGCAGATGAAACGCAGATGAGACGCAGATGAAACGCAGATGAGCATGGATTTTCCTTGACCTTTGTGCGCGTCCGCCCCTCTCATCGCTATTCCCGATAAAGTCTATTCTCTGCGTTCTCTGTGGTGATGAATGGGAAATCCTGATACATCCATCCTGATGGACCGCCTTCGCCAGATTATCGCCGACCTGGGGAGCGTCGGTGTGGCCTTCTCCGGCGGCACCGATAGCACCCTGCTCCTGGTTCTCTGCCGGGACGTACTGGGGCCGGAGCGGGTCCTGGCGCTGACGGTCCTCTCTGAATTGACCCCGGCGATGGAGCGGGAGCGGGCGGCCCAACTGGCCCAGGCCCTGGGCGTGCGCCACATCCAGGTACCCTTTCTGGCCCTGAGCCACCCGGATATTGCCACTAACCGTCCCGACCGCTGCTACTACTGTAAGCAGGCTATATTCGGGCGACTGCTGGAGATCGTCCGCGCCGAGAGACTGTCCGTCCTGGTCCACGGGGCCCACGCGGATGATGTAGGGGACTATCGTCCCGGCCTGCGCGCGGCGGAGGAACTGGGGGTGCGCGCGCCGCTCCTGGAGGCGGGCCTGACTCAGGCGGAAATCCGGGCCCTTTCTCGCCAGTTGGGCTTGCCCACTGCCGACCTGCCCTCTATGGCTTGCCTGGCATCCCGTATCCCGTACGGCATCCCGCTGACGTCGGAGGCGCTGGCGCGGGTGGATGCTGCCGAGGAGGTTCTGCGCCGGGAATGGGGCCTGCGCCAGGTACGGGTGCGCGACCACTTCCCCCTGGCCCGCCTGGAAGTCCTGGAGGATGACATCCCCCGTCTGGCCGCGCCGTCGGCTCGCCGGGAGGTTGTCCGCCGCCTGCAGGAATTGGGCTACCGGTATGTGACGCTGGACCTGGAGGGTTTCCGTTCCGGTAGCCTCAACCCCACGGAACGCGAAATGCAGAACCCGGGGTGACCTGTGCTGCCCTTTGCTCAGCCCGATTTTGACCGCGCCCGGCGCAAGGGCGTGCCCGAAGTCATCCTGGCGGACCGGAAATCCTCCGATGATGTGGTGGCGATTGCCCGTGCCTTTCTGGAGCGCACGGGACGGGCCATCCTCAGCCGGGTGGGGCCGGAATTGGAGGCGCGCTTGCGTCGGGAGTTGGAGGGCCAGGCCGAAATGGAGTGGGTGGCTCCGGCGCGCGCCCTCGTCCTGCGCTCCCCGGGGACCCGACCGCCCCGGACCGGCGGGCGCGTGGGCATCATCACCGCCGGCACGTCCGATATCCCCGTTGCCGAAGAGGCCGCGCTGATCTGCCGGGAAATGGGCTGCGAGGTCTACACTGCCTACGACGTCGGCGTCGCCGGCATCCACCGGCTGGCGGAGCCGCTGCGGATGATGTTGGATCAGGTGCAAGTGGATGTGCTCATCGTCGCCGCCGGAATGGACGGCGCGCTCCCCTCGGTGGTCGCCGGTCTGGCCGATGTCCCCGTCATCGGCTTGCCGACCTCCGTGGGATACGGCCTGGGCGGGAACGGCGTGGCCGCCCTCTACTCTATGCTCCAAACCTGCGCGCCCGGACTGGCGGTGGTGAACATTGATAACGGCATCGGCGCTGGGGCTATTGCCGCCCTCATCGCCAACCGGGCCGCCGCCGCCCGCACGAAACACCGGGCGCAAGGTACCGAATCCGATGTCCACCATCCTCTACCTTGACCTTTTCTCCGGCGCCGCCGGAGATATGCTCCTGGGTGCGCTGGTAGACCTGGGCCTGCCGCTGGATGTCCTGCGGGCCGAACTCCGGAAAATGGACCTCTCCGGCTACGAACTGGAGGCGGAGCGAGAGGGGCGCGGCGGCATCTCCGGCATCCGTCTCCGGATCCACGACCTGGCCGGAGCCCATCCCGCGCGCCATCTGCCCGACATCCGGCGCCTGGTGGAAGGGAGCCGTCTACCCCCAATGGTGCGGGACCGGAGCCTGGCCGTTCTGGAGCGGCTGGCCCGGGCCGAGGCGCGCGTCCACAATATCCCCGCAGATGAGGTCCACTTCCACGAAATCGGCGCGGTGGATACGCTGGTAGACGTGGTGGGGTTTGTCATCGGGCTGGAATATCTGGGCGTGGAGCGGGTCCACGCGTCTCCGGTCCCGCTGGGGAGCGGATTTGTTCAGACGGAGCACGGACTCTTGCCGGTGCCGGCCCCGGCGACGGCCGCACTTCTGGCGGAAGTCGGCGCGCCTATCCGCTCCCATCCCGCACAGACGGAAATCCTCACCCCCACCGCTGCCGCACTGCTGGCGGAACTGGCGACCTTTGCCCAGCCTCCCATGCGGGTGCGGGCCGTCGGCTACGGCTTCGGCGAGAAAGAGTTCCCCTGGCCCAACGCGGTGCGGGCCTGGCTGGGAGATGCCGAAGAGACCCTGGCTCAGGAAACCGTCTACCTGCTGGAGTGCAATCTGGATAACGTCACCGGAGAGGTGCTGGGCTACGCAATGGAACGCCTCTTCGCCGCCGGCGCGCTGGATGTCTGGTTCACGCCCGTCCAGATGAAGAAGAACCGCCCCGGTGTGGTGCTTTCTATCCTGGCCCGTCCGGAAAGGGCGGACGCGCTGGTTGCCGTCATCCTGCGGGAGACGCCGACGCTGGGGGTGCGGCGGCGGCCTGTGGAGCGTGTCGTCGCCGAACGGCGGGAGAGGATGGTGGAGACGGATTGGGGCATGGTGCGGGTAAAGGAGAAGTGGCTGGACGGACGGAAGGTCGCCGCGTCGCCCGAGTATGAGGACTGCGCCCGCATCGCCCGGGAGCAGGGTATCCCGTTGCAGGATGTCTACGGGGCGGTATCGCGGATCCTGAATTCACCGCAGTAGCGCGGGCCGCTACGCAGACTAACAGCCTGCGTTACGTTTTGCAGGCTAACAGCCTGCGTTACGTTGTGTGCAGGAGGCAGCGCATGCTCCGGAATACGGCGGGGGTTCTATCCATTGCTCTGGTGGTCTTTATGGCTGGCTGTGCTGGTCTGAGAACCACAACCCCTTCTCTGACGCCGGGAGTCGCTCTTCCGGTATCTCCCCCCTATCGGGCCACCCCCCGGGGCGTCTTTCGGGGCGGCGAACTGGTGCCCCTCTATGGCATCAACTGGTTCGGCCTGGAGACCGCTGACCGGGCCCCTCACGGTCTCTGGACCGGCCGGCCGGTGGCGGACTTCCTGGCCCAGATGCGGGATTGGGGATTCACCGCCGTCCGGTTGCCCCTCTCTCCGCAGGTTCTGACACCGGGCCACCCCACTCCTTCCTGGGCCCGCCGCGTGGGATTCCCCGCCGACGCATACGAAGGGCTCCGGTATTTTCTGGATGAAGCCCGGAAGGCGGGTCTGTACGTTCTTCTGGATTTCCACACGTACTCCCCCGACCGTATTGGCGGCAACCTTCCGGGCAGGCCGTTTGGGGACGGGTACACCCGGGAGAACTGGCTGGCCGACCTGCGCCGTATGGCCGAACTCTCCCTGGAATTCCCCAACGTCTTCGGGATTGACCTCTGCAACGAGCCCCACGCGCTGACCTGGAAAGAGTGGAAAAGGATCGCGCAGGAGGGGGCGGAGGCTATCCTTTCGGTCAACCCCGCCGTCCTGGTAATTGTGGAGGGCGTGGGCGATGCGTCGTATGCCGGGGGCTGGCCTGTTTTCTGGGGCGAGAACATGGCCGACCGGGATGTGGAGATGGCCCCCGAACTTGCGGAGCGCATCTTGTATTTGCCCCATGTCTACGGTCCCAGTGTTTACCGTCAACCCTATTTTGACGCGCCGGACTTCCCGTCCAATATGCCTGCTATCTGGGAGGCCCACTTCGGGTGGATGGCGGGGAAGTACCCCCTGGGCATCGGTGAGTTCGGAGGCCGCTATGAGGGCGATGACCGGGTCTGGCAGGACGCCTTCGCGGATTACCTGCTGGCGAAGGGCATCCGTATCTGGTTCTACTGGGCCCTGAACCCCAACTCCGGCGATACCGGTGGGGTGCTTCTGGACGACTGGGAGACTGTTCACGAGGGGAAGATAGCCCTGTTGCGCCGGCTGATGGGGGAATGAGATGGGGCGGCCTTTGGCTACCAGCGGCTTGGGGGCATCGCGAAAATCCCTTCTCCCATCGCTCTTGACAGTTCCTCCCTCTTGTGGTATAAGATAAGCGACAACCGACATCCCAAAGACGAAGATCGGGAAGAGTAGGCATCGTAGCGGGGTTCCAGAGAGTCGGGCCTTGGGCTGGAAGCCCGATACCAGCGCCGATGCCGAATGGGCCCGGGAGTCGCCCGCCGAACCCCCGCCCAGCGGGGTAGTAGTCCGGGCCGGAGCCGCCACCGTTATCAGGGCTGAGGGTATGGGCCCGACCGCATATCGGGTCGGCGCCGTACCCGCGAAGGAGTGAGGCTGGCTTTCCTCTAACGCGCCGTCACCGGCGCGTTTTCGTTTATAGGGGAAACCCCTCAGCGGGGTGGCACCACGGGGAAAAACGCCCGTCCCGGCAATGGGACGGGCGTTTTTCGTTTATCGTCTATTCCAATCAACACAAAGGAGGTGTAAGATGAGAGAACCGAATCGCTTCCTGCTTCCTTCCGATCGCCTGCCGAAGGCCTGGTACAACATCGTCGCCGACCTGCCCTTTGAGGTCCCGCCGCTGCTGCATCCGGTGACCCGCGAGCCGACCCGTCTTCCGCCGCCTCTGTTCTGCGACGCGCTGATAGAGCAGGAGGAGAGCCGGGAGCGGTACGTGGAGATACCGGAGCCGGTGCGGGAGGTCTACCGGCTCTGGCGGCCCACTCCGCTGGTCCGCGCCCGGCGGCTGGAGCGGGCATTGGATACCCCGGCCCACATCTACTACAAGTACGAAGGGGCCAGCCCGCCGGGGAGTCACAAGCCCAACACTGCCGTCGCTCAGGCCTTCTACAGCAAGGAGGCCGGGGTGAAGCGGCTGGTCACCGAGACAGGTGCCGGGCAGTGGGGCAGCGCGCTGGCCTTCGCCTGTAACCTCTTCGGGATGGAGTGCGGGGTCTACATGGTGAAGGTCAGTTACTACCAGAAGCCCTACCGCCGGGTGTTGATGGAGGCATGGGGCGCGCGCGTCGTCCCCAGCCCCAGCCCGGAGACCCGATCGGGGCAATCTATCCTGGAGCGGGACCCCGATTCGCCGGGTAGTCTGGGCATCGCCATCAGTGAGGCCGTGGAGGTCGCTGCCACCCACGACGACACCAAGTACTCCCTGGGCAGCGTCCTCAACCACGTCCTGCTTCATCAGACGGTCATCGGCGAGGAGGCGCGGCTCCAGATGGAGATGGCGGGGGAGTACCCCGATGTGGTCATCGGTTGCGTGGGCGGTGGGAGCAACTTCGCCGGACTGGCCTTCCCCTTCCTGCGCGACCGGCTCCAGAACGGCGCCTCTACCCGTTTCGTCGCCGTGGAGCCTACCGCCTGTCCCAGCATGACCCGGGGGGTCTATGCCTATGATTACGGTGATACAGCCCACCTGGCCCCTCTCGCCAAGATGGACACCCTGGGGCATACCTTCATCCCGGCAGGCATCCATGCCGGAGGGTTGCGCTACCACGGCATGGCCCCCATCGTCTCCGCACTCCACCGGCACGGCTATATAGAACCGGTCGCCTATCCCCAACTGGCGGTCTTTGAGGCGGCGGTCCTGTTTGCCCGTACCGAAGGGTTCATCCCCGCGCCGGAAACGGCCCATGCCATCCGGGCCGCGATAGACGAGGCAGTGGCCGCGCGGGAGGCTGGAGAGAAGAGGGTCATTCTCTTCAACTTCAGCGGGCATGGCCACTTTGATATGGGGGCTTACGAGCAGTATTTCGCCGGGAAACTGGAGAACTACGAATACCCGGCGGAGCGGGTGCTGGAGGCGCTGAAGGACTTGCCAGCGGTAGAGCAGTGAGGGGGCTGACGGGGGCCGATGTTCCCTCAAAAAGCAGTCGCCGCCATCCCGAGCGGATGGGCGGCGACTGCTTCGTTGCCCCGGAGAGGACTCGAACCTCCACGCCCTGTCGGGCACAGGCCCTCAACCTGCTGCGTATGCCTATTCCGCCACCGGGGCCAGTAATTGTATTATACTCCAATGCAATAACTTGTCAAATGGGACGTCAGATGAAGTACAGCGGTGACTATTCAGCCGGGCTGAATAAGTTACGTACAGCGTTGCTCCGGGCGCGGCAGAATTTCACTCCTGCTGCTCCTTGAGCACCTCAGCGCCGATCTGCCTGAGGGTCTCCCGCACCGTCTGTTCCAGCGTGCTTTTGCGAATGCCCTTTGAGGACGTGGCTTTCAGATCCATCTCTATGCTTAACTCGGCACCATCCCTTTGCAATGGCATCAGCACACCCCGGATGAAATCGCTCATTTTGTCCCAGGGAATCCGCACCCTGAGCTGCCAATGCTTGACGCCCGCAGATGGGACCGGGGCCTCCGCCGGACGCGTGCCCTCGCCGGGGAGGGCTGCTACGCCAGGGCCTGCCATTTCCAGTGTTACGGGTTGCTCAGGCGGACGCGCCCTTTGCGCTAACTCCTGCTGAGCGATTTCTGGCCTTACCAGTGCCATATCCCATGCAATGGGCTCCCCGGCCGACTCGCGGAAGGAGAGGCGCTGGCCGTTGCGCACGCCAAAGACGCCATCTCTAACGCCCTGAGCGACCGCTTGCTGCAGCACGTCTTTGCTCTCCAGCAGGGGCAGGTGGGGATAGCGCAGGAATGCCTCGTAGACTTCGTCCAGCCGCTTCTCCTCTTCATCCTTCCCCAGCGCCTTCGTCAGGATGTGGTCCGGCTTCAGACGCTCCAGCAGGATGTCCTGGCTCTTGAGGAACTCCCGCACCCGCCGGGCCAGGGAGCCGCGCTCCCCTGTCGTGGGCAGCCCCAGGTCCAGCCACTGAACCCCTTCGGCGCTGGCCCTCGCCAGGTGCCGGTAGACTGCCAGCACCTGATAGTCTATGCCGCCCTCCGCATCCTTGAGCCTGGTCTTCAACGCCTCTTTGTTCTCGTCCGATAGGGTCTTCTGCAGCCCTTTGTCTTCCTGGATGCTTCTCAAGGCCAGGAGCCGTCTGACCTGATGCCGCAGGGCCCCGAATTCACCGCCATCGGGGGCCAGCACCAGCAGGGTGTTGCGGTAGGTGCGAAAGGCGCTGCCGGTCCGATTCAGCAACTCTTCTACAAACCTTGCTGTGGCAGGGGCGCGCCCCGGATGAGCACCGCTCAACACCGCCAGTTTCAGGTCCCGGTTGTCGGGGATGTCGCCCGGCGCTTCGGGGAACAGGGTGACCCGCATCTCGCTGCCGGCCATTTTCTCCAGCCGCGCCCGGATTTCTGCGGCGATGTTGTCCTCGCTCACCGCCTCTTCCCGCTCCAGGAGGACGCGGTTCAGATTGGGCTGGCTGCGGAACAGGTACAGCCCGCGCTCTACGTGGAGGAACCAGAGTTCATCTTCCAGCCGCTTCAGCGCATCCCCCACGATCGCCGACGGAATGGCTTCGTGCAACAGCGCCAGGCGCAGGTTAGGGGCGTTGATGCCCCGTCGCTCCCCACCACTGAAGGAGCCGAAGAAGATGGCAGTCGCCAGGCCGGAGGCGACCCCAAAGCGGGCGTACTCCGAGCCTATCTCCCGGTCTATCCGCTGCGCCTTGGCGTTTGAATCCACGATGTCGGCGGCGATGACCCCCTCGTAGACGTTGCCGATGTGTTTGAGAAACTCGCGCCGGATATGGACATTCGCCAGGTTGAGGTGCGCTGCCTGGATAAGGGGCGCCGAATGTCCTCGCTGGTACAGGTCGGCCACGACGTGGGCCAGCAGCCGCAGGACGCCACGGGTCCGCTGGAAGGTCGGGAAGGTGCTCCATCGTTCGTAGAGGAGGTCAATCACCTGGGGATGGAAAGGGTAAGCCAGGCGCATCCGCTCCCGGTAGGCCGGCTCGCGGGCCTCGGCCGGCGCGTCCTCGCCCAGCCGCTGGTACATCTGCCAGTATTCTTCGGCCACGATCTGCGCCTCCTGGGGGTCGCCGGTCTCTTCAAAGAGGCGACGCCGGATGACCTCAAATACCTCCGTGCCCTCCACCGGCGTGTAGATGGCCTCCACCCGCCCGAAGATGCGCTGGAGTTGGTCCAGGGCCCGCTCCCCCTCCTCACCGTACGGGGCGCTGGAGGGAAGCGTGACCACCAGCGCACATTGGGGGATTATCTTGACCGTCTCGGTCAGTTCCTGAAAGAAGGCCATGACCTGTTCCCGGAAGTCCTTCGTCTTGGCCGCGTATTCGGCGATCTCGTCCATCAGGATGAGGGTGGGCGCGTCCGCCAGCAGGTTATACAGCAGGTTCTTGCCGGGGGTGCGACGCCGCTGGTCGTGTTCCCGCAGCGTCTCGTAACGGCCCAACTGGGCGGCCAGTTCGCCCCAGGGGGTCCTCCCCAACGGGTCGGCCACGGTGCCGTCAAAGGTCACCACGCGGGCCCGGGGGATCGCTCCGGCTCCGCTCTCCCGCCGGACCCGCTCCACCACATCGGTGGCGGTCAGGTTTTCCGGCGCGGTGAAGAGGTGGTAAAGGGCGATCAGCGCGTGGGTCTTGCCGCCGCCGAAGGGGGTCTGCACCTGGATGACCGGCTCCCCGTGGCCCGTTCCGGCCAGACGTCCCGTGACGGCGGCGAGGAGGTTCACCAGCCCCTGGGTGAGGTACGTCTTGCGGAAGAAGGTGGCCGCATCCTGGTACTCCAGCGGCCCTCGCCCGGCCACGACGTCGGCCAGGCTGGCGGCGAAGAGGGACTCGTCAAAGCGCCCCTCGCGGATGTCCCGATGAGGTACGACCACACTATACCATGGTTTCATGTTCACTGACCTCCTGGATTGGCCCTCACCCCTCACCCCCATCCCCTCTTCGCTGGGGGCGAGGGGTGAGGGCTATTCAAACAGTGCACGCTGTTGGGATTGCGGCGCGCTGTATCCTCTGCGCGCCTGCAGCAGCCCCTGCAACAGTTGCTTCTCCTTGTCCCCTGGCGGCAGCACATCCGAGATGGCCTGGGCTACCCGCCAGAAGGTCTCATCCCCACCCCGGTTGAGGGCCAGGTGCTCGTTCAGCGCCTGCCGCTGGTTGCTCTCCCACAGGATGCACGCCTTGTGCAGGGCGTCCACCAGCGTGGTGAAGCGCTCCCGCTCCAGTAGAGGCGCACGGCCGTGTGCCCCTACTTTGGCGCGCTCCCGCGGCCCCAGTACTCGCACGTACTCCTTGTCCTTCTGGACGAAGCCGCTCTTCGCCCACAACTCGCTGATCTCCGCGCCCACCGCACGGGCCAGTTTGTTGGCCTCGTCGAAGGGGACGCGGGCGTGGTTGTAGGTCCAGCGCCACAGGAGATAGAAGCGGGTTTCGGCGTCCACCCCGCCCAACTGGGGGGATTGCAGCACCCGCTCCAGGGCGAACTCGGCCACCACCTGCTGCACGTATTCCAGCAGTTCGGCGACCGTCACCGGGTCGCCCGACAACTTCTCCACGCGGGCGTAGCGGCCAAAGACCTCCACCGCCGGGCCGATGGCGCTCATGAAGAAATCGGCGCCGCGGATGCCTTCGTTCCAGAACTGGTTGAGGCGCCGGCGCACGCGGGCGGCGATGTCCTGGCGCACCCGTGCGTACTCGCCCACCTCGTCGGTGGTGCGCTTGCGGCAGACCATGTAGATGCTGGAGGCCAGGGATGCGGTTTCTTGCGCGTTGAGCCGCGCCTGCATCTCGGTGTGGATGGGCCAGGAGGCGGTCATGTAGAGACCGGCATCCAGCAACGCTTGAATGACGCTTTCCCAGGCGGCGGTGGTCTTGTGGGCGAAGACGATGACAGCGATGCCCTCGGGCTTGAGCACGCGGCGGATCTCACGGAAGGCTTGGGTGAGCATCTCCCCAAACCATTTCCGATCCTTGCCCCTCCCCGGTTCTTCGACGATCTCCTGCGTTTTTGGAGTCAATGGTGTGGCGAAGAGGTCGGGATAGAGGTCGCCGACCGTGCGCTTGAGCCAGCAGTTATGCACACACCCTTGGATCGTGGTATAAGAATGGTCCTCTGTGCTCAAGTTATAAACAAGGCCATCGTAGTCTTTGACCTCAATCTGGCGTATGGGAACCCAGTATCCCTCTCCATCCTGCTCAATAAGATAGCGCCCTTCCTGTTCACAGGTATCTGGGGTTCCAAGGATTTGGGCTAAAGCACGACGATGCTTTCCCCAAACTTTGAGCAGGAACCTGGATGAAGAGCGCACGATCTTGGTGCCCCACTGGGCAAGTCGTTCTTTATCGTCCAGGTAGACATGAGCGGCGATACCCAGCCGTTGCAAGATCAGGCGAACTTGGCCTGCCAGCGAAGCGGACGCGGTGGTCAACTGGTAAAATTCGTTGCCTTTGCTACCGTCCCCAGCCCAGAATCTTTTCACGAATGCAGCTAGTAGATCATCCGGGAGGTCCAGAAACCATAGGGGCAGCCTTTTGGATTTAGAATCCTTCCCGAAATTCTCCGCCAGGAATTCCGCTACGGGAGTGCAGTGAAACGTCAGAAGTATCGCCTTCTCAGTTGGTCGATATCGACGTTTCCCCATAATCTCAAATACCTTATACATCAGGCGCTCTACTTCGCGAACGTATTCTTCCTCTTGCTCATGGAAAGCAAAGTTGATCACGTGTCTACCATGAGTGCGCAGGGTGACGGAGCCTTCTGCTAAATAGTAACCTATGAATGCCGCAAAATCATGGTCAGCCGGGATTTGATTCCGAATGCGAAGGCGTGTAGGAGCACCCTCATGCCGAAGGCGTCGGACTTTATCCGGGCGAACCTGCAAGGAGGCGGCCAGCCGTTTGAGATCGCCATATGACACGGAAGGCACCAAGGCGAGCGCCTTGTGGATTGACAGGGTCTCCTCGGAAACCCGCCCATAGTAGAGCCATTGGTCATCCGCAGGATAATGGGTGCGCAAGTGATCGCTTAAGCGGATCCATTTCGTTCCCCCTCCAGGTTTGCATGTAGGGACGAAGATAAAATCGTCTTCTCTTAATTGCTCTGGGGGGATCCATTCGCCCCTGGGTGCTCCCTTTTTGCGCACCCGTATCTTGTGCCCGGGCGTTATCTTCAGAGGTATGGAACAGTAGGCAACGCGAATGGAGAAGATGTCTCCGCGATAGTGGCGCTCCGACACGCCGTCAACAGGTGTCCAGTGCCCCTTGTGCGAGAGGACTCGCATTCCTACCTTGACCTGCTCAATCGGCAAATAGCCTTGTTCGGTTACCACAAGGGTGCCTGGCGTGAGGCAGTAGAAGAAATCGGAGAGGTCGGAGTAGGGCACGTTGTCGTAGTAGGGCGGGTCGGTGAGCACCGCGTCAAAGTAGTTGTCCGGGTAGGGGAGTTGGGTGGCGGAGCCATGCAAAACCTTAACCATGCTGCGACTCCTTTTCGTAGATTTCCCGGATTCTCGGCTTGAGGGCGGAGAGTTCTTCCCTGACTACCTTCCAGACGATTTCGTGATCTATCTCCCAATAGCCGTGCGAGAGCCGGTCGCGCATGCGCGCCATGCTGCTCCAGGGGACGTCGGGGTATCGCTGCCGCACCGCCGATGGAAGGTTCCCGGTGGCCTCGCCGATGATCTCCAGTTTTCGTACTACGGCACTGGCGAGCAGGTCATCCTGGGCAAACGCCTCAAAGGATGTCTCGCCCATAAATTGCTCGATCTTCTCCATCGCCTCCAGGATGTCTTTCAGAAACAGGGTGTAGGCGCGCTTCATAGCATCACCACCTCGCCGAGGATGTGCTCTCGAAGTTCCTTGCGGATGGAGGCCTTGCGCACCAGGTCCACCCGCACGCCCAGGAGGCGGGAGAGGTAATCCTCCAGTTCTATGAATCTGAGCAGCCCCGGCACGACGTCGAACTCTACCAGGATGTCCACATCGCTGCGCCGGCGCTGCTGGCCGCGCACGTAGGAGCCGAAGAGGCCGAGTTCGCGGACGCCGTATTTCTCCCGCAGTTCCGCTTTGTGTTCCCGCAGGATGCGCTCAATCTCCTCACGCCGCTTCATGGTTCTGCCTCCTCCACCGGCGGGATGCGGGTGAGGTGGGTGAGGACGCCAAGGATATACTCTGAGGCTGTCTGCCAGCTCCCTGACGTCCCGCTAAATGGATTTAACTCTGCATAGTCCCAGACCATTGGCAATGCTTGTCGTGTGAATACATCTGCAATTAGCTCTCTTTGGTTAACCCATAGGGCATTTGAGTTACAGAATGCCGCCAGTCTATCCACCGCCAGCGCCAGATACGTCGTCACCGCTTTGGCGAATTCGGGGTCGGCGCCGGGCGTAGGGGCGACCGGCCCGGTCGCCCCTACCATCCGGGCGTGGGCGCGGCGCACCGCATCGGCGAAAGTGATCAGTGCCAGCTTCTGCCGGGCGTTGAACAGGTCGCCCCAGCGGGTCAGGCCGTATAGGATGGTCCGGAACCCTGAATTTCCTTGAGCGCGCTCCTCTGGCAGTGGCTCATCCGGCACGGGGTCCAGGCCCCATTCGGCCCAGAGGGCTTGGCGCTTGGCCTCCAGGGCTTCTTCGGCGGCGCGGTAGGCCGCCAGGTCGCGCGCAGTGGCCAGGCGGTAGCGTTTGCCGCCCTCACCCCCGGCCCCTCTCCCGCGCTGCGGGCGAGGGGTGTGGAGCACCACCGCGACCATCCGCTGGCCGCTCTTGCCCTCGCGGAAGAGGCGGCGGGTGGTCTTGTCGTCTATCGTGTTGCCGCACACGGGGCAGCGCACGTGGGCACGGGAGACGACAAGACCACCCGCCGCCTGTTCCGCGAGGGCAAGAGCGGCCAGCGGATGGTCGCGGTGGTGCTCCACACCCCTCGCCCGCAGCGCGGGAGAGGGGCCGGGGGTGAGGGCGGCAAACGCTACCGCCTGCCCACCGCGCGCGACCTGGCGGCCTACCGCGCCGCCGAAGAAGCCCTGGAGGCCAAACGCCAGCAACTCTGGGCCGAATGGGGCCTGGACCCCGTGCCGGATGAGCCGCTGCCGCCTCTGGAGACTCTGGGCTTCCGCGTGCAACGCTACGGCTTCAACCGCTGGGGCGACCTGTTCAACGCCCGGCAGCAGTTGGCGCTGATCACCTTTGCCGATGCCGTGCGCCGCGCCCACGCCCGGATGGTAAGGGCGACCGGCCCGGTCGCCCCTACGCCCGGCGCCGACCCCGAATTCGCCAAAGCGGTGACGACGTATCTGGCGCTGGCGGTGGACAAAATTGCAGATTACTCTAACGTGTTATGTCAATGGAGAAACAATCTTGAAACCGTTGGGCATGCCTTTTCTCGGCAAGCGCTGCCGATGCTTTGGGATTATGTAGAAGGTAATCCGGTTACAGGCGCTTCTGGTACTGCAGAGGGAGCGCTGGAGTGGGTTCTGGGCGTCCTCGCCCACCTCACCCGCATCCCGCCGGTGGAGGAGGGAGAACCATGAAGCGGCGTGAGGAGATCGAGCGCATCCTGCGGGAACACAAAGCGGAACTGCGGGAGAAATACGGCGTCCGCGAACTCGGCCTCTTCGGCTCCTACGTGCGCGGCCAGCAGCGCCGGCGCAGCGATGTGGAC
>JASFBC010000121.1:0-10623 GCA_036172315.1 Anaerolineae bacterium
AGACCACAGACCACAAATCACTACCTGAGGGCCACCGGCCTGAGGTTGGGTTTTATCATAATTTCGACGTGGCACATCTGAAGGACGGCATCCGGCGAATCGTTTGTCCTTTCTGCCCTTTGTGGCGGATTCAACCCAGGAGGCAAGAAATGGTGAATGAAGTCTGGGATCAAATTGCCAACTACCGCAAAACGAAAGTGCTGCCTGGCGGCGCACGGTTGCTCCTGCGGCCGCTCCGAAAGGAGGACAAGAAGGCCTTCGTAGACCTCTTTGCGCGGGCGTCGCGGGAGGACCTGGAGTGGTACCGGATAGATGCCGCCGACCCGGCCGTCGTTGCCGGTTGGGTAGACAACCTGGACTACCGGCGCGTCTTCCCGCTGATCGCCTTCGTCAACGACCAACTGATCGGTAACGCTACCCTTCACTTCGGAGAGCACTACCACCGGCATCTGGCCTGGGTGCGCATTTTCCTGGACCGGCAATACCGGCGGCAAGGCATCGGGACACTGATGGTGCAGAGCCTTACAGAGATCGCTCGGCGCCTGGGGCTCTATCAGTTGTACGGCGAAATCGTCACCACACAACCGCAGGTCATCAGCGCGTTCCTGGACCTGGGTTTCCAGCATGCCACGACCCTCCAGGATTACTTCATCACCAGTACCGGGGAGACGCTGGATATGGCGATTCTGGTGCTGTATCTGGTAGAGCAGAGAGGGAAGTTCTGAAGCAAGAAGATGGGGGAGGGGAAGATGGCGATTGCAGGGATAGACCCTTCGTTCAGTCAAACGGTGCAGGAGCGGAGTGGGGAGCCGATTCTGCGTTGCTATTTCTGCCAGAAGTGCTCGGCGGGATGTCCCGTCGCCTTTGTGATGGACTACAAACCGGCCCAGGTGATCCGGCTGGTCCAGTTGGGGCGGAAGGAGAAGGTCCTCTCCAGTTCCGCGATCTGGCTCTGTGTGGGCTGTGAAACTTGTGGCACTCGCTGTCCCAATCACATTCGTCTGGCGCCGATGTTTGATACGTTGCGCTACATGGCGCTGGAAGAGGGCTACAAGCCCGACCCGATGGTCTACGCGCTCCACCGCTCCTTCCTGGATAGCATTCGCCTCTGGGGCCGGGTGCATGAGTTGAGCATGCTTATGGAGTACAAACTCCGGAGCCGCGATCTCTTCTCCGACCTGGGGATGGGTGTCGGCCTGATTCTGAAAGGGAAGATTTCCTTCTTGCCGGAACGGATCCGGGGCGTCTCAGAGGTCCGGCGGTTGTATCAGAAGGGAGATACAAGTGAGGCGGGATAGACTTTGTCTCCTTGCTTCTGTCCTCTACTTTTCCCTTGCCTGCTTACCCCGGTGAGGAGGACATACCGTGAAATACACCTACTATCCTGGATGTACCATTGGCACCACTGCGGTGGAATTTGGTCTCTCCACCGATGCGGTCTGTGAGGCGCTGGGAGTGGAGTTGGTGGAACTAGAGGACTGGAACTGCTGCGGGGCGTCGTCGGCCCACAGTCTGGATCACGAACTGGCCCTGCGGCTGCCGGCACGCAACGTTGCCCTGGCCCAGAAGGAGGGGCTGGACATCGTCGCGCCGTGTCCGGCCTGCTACCAGCACGTCCTGCAGGCAGACCGGGCCCTGCGGGAAAGCCCGGATTGGCGGCGGGAGATAGAGGCGTTGCTGGGGTTCACCTACACAGGCCGGCCGCGCGTCCGCCACCTGCTGGAAGTGCTGACGGAGCCGGAGGCCCTGGAGGCCGTCCGGCAGCGGGTAGTCCGGCCGTTGAAGGGGCTGCGGGTGGCCTCGTACTACGGCTGTGTCCTGGTCCGGCCCCCGGAGTTCACCGGCTGGGACGACCCGGAGCACCCCACCCGGATGGACCGACTGATGGCTGTGCTGGGCGCGGAGCCGGTGGAGTGGTCGTACAAGGTGGATTGCTGTGGCGCCAGTCTCTCCCTCAGCCGGAGTGAGGTCGTAGTGGCCCTCTCCTCTCGCCTGGCGCGGGAGGCCCAGGAGGCCGGGGCGGACGTCATCGCTTGCGCCTGCGGAATGTGCCAGATCAACCTGGATACCCGCCAGAATCTGGAGAGGAAAATCCCGGCCCTCTACTTCACCGAACTGATGGGATTGGCCTTCGGCCTGCCGGGGACGGATAAATGGTGGGGGAAGCATATGATTGACCCCAGGCCGGTGCTGCAGAAGGTTGGATGATCGGCGGATGGAGGCGAGCGCTCTACACGCGGATTTTTTCAAATGATGGTGATTAAAATATGACGTCTGTCTTATTAAAGGGGTGTGAACTGACACTGGAGTTGCCCGTACGAGAGGCGTATAGTGGATAGGAGGCTTCTCAATGAGGCACCGGTCATAGAGGCCTTCGTTGCGGAAGCAGGAGTTCCTATCGGATGACCTGGGATAAAGACGCAATACGCAACACAAACTACCTCTTTACAAGGGGAATGGATGACCGACAACGTCAGGAATCATAACTCCATTCTGGTCGTCGGCGCGGGGATTGGCGGGATGCAGTCGGCGCTGCTCCTGGCGGAGGCCGGCTACCCGGTTGTCCTGGTGGATAGCGCACCCGGCATCGGCGGGTCGCTCCACCTGCTGGACCGGACGTTCCCGACCGATTCCTGCGGTATCTGCTATATGGTCCCGGGGCGCCCGGCCTACTGTCCCACCATTGAATGCGACCTCCATCCCAATATCACCCTTGTCCCGTATACCGACGTGGCGGGGCTGGAGGGGGAGCCGGGCGCACTCACTGTTCGTCTTCACCACAAGCCGCGCTACGTCGTCCCGGAGCGGTGTATTCTCTGCGGGAAGTGCGCGCAGGTCTGCCCGGCCGAGCGGCCTGGGCTCTACGAGGGCGACCTGGCCAGGGTCAAGGCGATTTACCGGCCACCGCTGCGGGCTATTCCGCCGGCCTACGTTATTGACATGTCGGTCTGCACCCGCTGCGGGAAATGCGTGGAGGTCTGTCCGACGGAGGCGATTGACCTGGATATGCTGCCGACGGAGAGCCAGGTACAGGTGGGGGCGGTTATCCTCAGCCCGGGCTTTGAGCCCTTTGACGCCCGCCTGAAGGGAGAGTTCGGCTGGGGATACTACCCCAACGTCCTCACCAGCATCCAGTTTGAACGGATGGTCAGTTTTGCTGGCTCCACCGGCGCCCACATCCTCAGACCGTCCGATGGCCGGCGCCCCCGACGGATCGCCTTCATCCAGTGCGTCGGCTCGCGAGATATGTCTATCGGCCGGGGATACTGCTCCTCCGTCTGCTGTATGCATACGGCCAAACATGTGCGGGTGGTCAAGGCGCTGGAGCCGGATACTGAGATTACTGTCTTCTTTATGGATATCCGGACCTACGGGAAGGACTACGAGACCTATTTTGAGGAAACGAAGGCCCTTCCCGGCATAGTGTATCGCCGTTGTATGGTCTCCTCCGTTCAAGAGCATCCGAAGACCCGCAATTTGCGGCTGAAGACGGTTGCCGAGGATGGGACAGTGGGGGAGGAGGAGTTTGATCTGGTAGTCCTGGTGGTGGGCTTGGGCTCGCCGCTGGGGGCGCGGGCGCTGGGCCAGGCATTGGGGGTAGAACTGAACGAGTATGGCTTCGCGGTGACGGACCCGTTTTGGCCAGAGGCGGCGGGGCGGCCCGGGGTGCTGGTGGCCGGCGCGTTCCGGGAGCCGAAAGACATCCCGGAGACGGTGGTGGAGGCGTCGGCGGTGGCAGCAGCGGCAGTCCTCACTCTACCCCCTGCCCCCTCCCCTCTCCCGACCGAAGGTCAGGAGGGGGGCGAGGTGAGATCCGAGGAGCGGGACGTCACCTGGGAGTGGCCGCGCGTGGGGGTCTTCCTCTGCGACCACCGGGGGGAGATCGGTGAAGTGATTGACCTGGAGGCGGTGGCCGAACAGGCCCGCGCGCTGCCCTATGTGGGGTGGGTCCAGGTCTTCGGCGATGGGCTCTCCCGCCCGGGGATGGAGGAGATCGCCCGTATCGTGCGGGAGAAGCGGCTGAACCGGGTCGTTATAGCCGGATATACCGACATCCGCCGGGCGGAGTCCTTCGCGGAGATGATGCGCTCCGCCGGCCTCAATCCCAACCTGCTGGAACTGGTCAACCTGCGCGGGGAGGTCGCCGGCGCCCATGCCCATGATGGGAAAGTTGCTACCGAGAAAGCCCGGGAACTGGTCGCGATGGCGGTGGCGGGTGCAGTCCGACGGGAGCCGTTCCAGCCCTCCGGGGAGCCGCTGAGCCGGCGGGTGCTGGTGGTCGGCGGCGGGCTGGCCGGGATGACCGCCGCGCTGACCCTGGCCGACCTGGGGCATCCGGTGGACCTGGTGGAGCGGACGGACACGCTGGGCGGCCAGGCGCGAGAACTGCGGGCGGTTTGGGGTAGTGAACTGCGCGCTTTCGCGCGGGCAAAAGGTCTTGGCGGGGACCCCCAGGCCGTGCTGGCGTCGCTCCTGGAGCGGCTGGGGCGGAATCCGCGTGTACGGGTGCTCTTAGGGACAGAAGTTCGGGCGGTCTCAGGCCGGCTGGGAGGGTTCCGCGCCCGCCTAGTCGGGCCGGATGGGGATCAGGGGGAGGTATACGGGGCGGTCATTGTCGCCACCGGCGGCCGGGAGGTCGTCCCGATGGAGTACCTCTACGGCCAGGACCCGCGCGTCGTGACCCAGCGGGAACTGGGGAAGATGCTGGCGGAGGGGAAGGAAGTCCCGTCCGACGTGGTGATGATTCAGTGCGTGGGATCGCGGGAGCCGGGACGGCCCTACTGTAGTCGCATCTGCTGCACCCAGGCAGTGGTCAACGCGCTGGCGATCAAGGAGCGCAACCCCGACGCGCGGGTCGCCGTCCTTTACCGGGAGATGCGGACGTACGGCTTTCGGGAGGACGCGTACCGGCTGGCGCGGGAGAAGGGCGTGGTCTTCCTGCGCTACGAGTGGCCGGATAAGCCGCAGGTGACGGCGAACCCGGACGGCCTGCACGTCCGGCTGGTAGAGCCGATTGCGAACCAGGAGGTGGTGCTGCCGGCAGGGCTGCTGGTGCTCAGTACGGGGATTGAGCCGAACGACAACCGGGCGCTGGCGGAGGCGCTGGGGGTGCCGGTAGACGTGTACGGATTTTTCCAGGAGGAGCATCCCAAGATGCGGCCCCTGGACTTCACCCGGCGGGGGATTTTTGTCTGTGGGCTGGCCCACTCCCCGCGCGCGGCTGACGAGACGATTCTGATGGCCCGGGGGGCGGCGATGCGGGCGGCGACGCTGCTGGCCCGGGGCCAGATGGAGGTCGTCCGGACGGTGGCGCGGGTGAACACTCGGCTCTGCTCCGCCTGTGGGCTCTGCGTGGAGGCCTGCCCCTACGGGGCGCGAGTGCTGGAGCCGGGCGGCCCGTACGCCGAGGTGATAGAGGCCCTGTGTATCGGCTGCGGCGTCTGCGCAATGGTCTGCCCCAACAAGGCCACCCAGCAGGTCGGCTACGCCGCGCGCCGGGTGTATGAGATGGTGGATGCGGTGGTGTGAGGCTGAGCGAGGAAGCACCGGGCACTTCTGAGCGCGCTTGGCCCGTAAAGCGAGTGCAGAGAGATGGCGATTTTCAAGGGGTGTAGTATGGCGGTAAGGACATATCTCTATGACAATGAACCGTTACTTCGGTGATCACCCTAAACGATAGGCGTTTAGCCTCGTTGCCTGGCATCCAGGTGCTGGACGAATTGATCCGGACATCAGGTCGGCTACGCTAGCCCATCCGAACCGCGCTGGTATATGAGTTTGTATGAGAGGGCCTGTGATCCATAAGCCCGTCGTACCGCTCCAATGGATTCAGGAGCGACTCCTGGAGGTCCGTCCGGACCTTGCCCGGGAGAGTCGGGAGACCGGACGGGCATTTATCCGCTGGTGGACGGAGGAGGAACCGTCAGTATGACCCAGAAACCCGCTGCACTGGTTATCGGCGCCGGGATCGCTGGCATCCAGGCCGCACTGGACATCGCGGATGCTGGCTTTCCGGTCTACCTGGTGGAGCGCGAACCCAGCGTGGGAGGCCGGATGGCCCAACTGGATAAGACGTTCCCAACGCTGGACTGCTCCTCATGCATTCTCACCCCCAAGATGGTGAGCGTGGGCCAGCATCCGAACATTGAACTGCTGACCTACTCCGAGGTTGTCGCGGTGGAGGGGGAGGCTGGGGGGTTCCGCGTCACCATCAAGAAAAAGCCGCGCTACGTGGAGGAGGAGATCTGTCGGGGATGCGGACTCTGTGCTGAAGCCTGCCGCATGCATGGGCGGGTGGTGGATGTCTTCAACCAGGGGCTGGGCAAGCGCGCCGCGATCTACGTGCCCTTCCCGCAAGCGGTGCCGCTGGTCTACACCGTGGACCCGACCGCCTGCCTCTACCTGACCCGGGGCGTCTGCGGTAAAACCTTCAAGTGCCAAGATGCCTGCCCTACCGGAGCGATCAACTTTGAGCAAAAGGAGCGGTTTACTGAAGTGGACGTGGCGGCAGTGATTGTCGCCACCGGGTTTGACCTAATAGACCCGCGCACGAAGCCGGAGTTCGGCTACGGGGTTTATCCCAACGTCATCACCGGGCTGGAGTTTGAGCGGCTTTCCTCGGCGTCCGGGCCGACGAGCGGTAAGATCGTCCTCAACGGGAAAGAGCCGCGAGATGCGGTCTTCATCCATTGCGTCGGCTCCCGGGACCCGCACACCGGAGCGCCGTACTGCTCCCGGATTTGCTGCATGTACACCGCCAAGCACGCCCATCTGGTGCGGGATAAACTCCCCAACGCCCGGATCACCGTCTTTTACATTGACATGCGGGCCTTCGGCAAAGGGTACGAGGAGTTCTACGACCGGGTGAAGGAGGAGCGGGTCATCTACCGGCGGGGGGAGCCGTCGGAGGTGTACCGGCGAGGAGACCGGTTGGTGGTACGGGCGGAGGATTCGCTGCTGGGCCGGACAGTAGAGGTGGAGGCCGACTTGGTGGTGCTGGCAACGGCGGTCGTCCCAAGGGCGGATACGCCTGCGGTGGCCAAACTGCTGGGGCTTTCTCTCTCGCCCGACGGCTTCTTCCTGGAAGCGCATCCCAAGTACCGGCCAGTGGAGACCGCCCGGCCGGGGGTCTTTCTGGCCGGCTGCTGCCAGGGGCCGAAAGACATCCCGGATACCGTCGCCCAGGCGAAGGCCGCCGCCGCCTCGGCGCTGGTAGTGCTCCATCAAGCCATTGCGAAATGAGTATAATGAGCGCAGAGGATTGGCTGGTACTGCGATGATCCCTTCTGTATCCCGAATTCACGGTCTGGAGGCATAAATGCCTATGGACATCCAGCAACACGCACGGGAAATCGGACTGGGTCTGGACCTCTTCAGCTGCATCCAGTGCGGGAAGTGTACTGGCGGGTGTCCTGTATCCCTGACGACCGCGCTGAATGTCCGTTCCCTGGTCTACGGCGCGCTGATCGGCGAAATTGACGGGCCGGTCCATCGGGAGGAACTCTGGGACTGCACCTGCTGCTTCACCTGTGTGGCGCGTTGTCCCAAAGACGTCCGCCCGGCGGAGGTCATCATCGCCCTGCGGAGTTTGCTGGTAGAGGAGGGGAAGGTGCCCGGTACCATTGGCAACGCGCTGATGGGCATCTTTCGCCAGGGTAACCCGCTGGGCTACGCGCGAGAGGACCGGACTGCCTGGATGGACGGGCTGGGGGTCAAACCGGCCCAGGAGGGCTGCGAGACGCTCCTCTTCACCTGCTGCAGTTCCGCCTACGACGTCCGCGCCCAGGCGGCGACGAAGGCGCTGGTCCGGGTGCTCCAGGCCGCCGGAGTGGACTTCGGCCACCTGGGCACGGAGGAGACCTGCTGCGGCAACGAGGTGCGCCGGGTGGGGGAGATGGGCCTCTTTGAGATGTTGGTGGAGGAAGGAAAGCCTCTGCTGGAGGGGATCGGGGCAGCGCGGATGGTAGCCACTTCGCCGCACTGCATGAATACCTTCCGCCACGAGTATAAACTGGGGATGGATGTGCTCCATTACACCCAACTGCTGGCCCGTCTCCTGGACGAAGGGAAGTTGAATCTGACCGGGCGGGTGGAGAAAGTCGTCACCTACCACGACCCGTGCTTCCTGGGCAAGCAGAACGGGATTTTTGACGAGCCACGGGAGGTCCTGAAGGCCGTTCCGGGCATGAAGTTTGTGGAGATGGACCGCATCCGGGAGCGGAGCCTCTGCTGCGAAGGCGGCGGCGGGCGGATGTGGTTTGAGGGCACCAATACCGAGGGACGGCTGGCCTTCCAGCGGGTCCAGGAGGCCGCCGACACCGGCGCCGAAATCCTCGCCGTCGCCTGTCCCTTCTGCATGGCCATGCTGGACGACGCGGTGAAGGTGAAAGGACTTTCGGAGCGGCTGAAGGTGATGGACATCGCCGAATTGGTGGCGATGGCGTTATAGGACGAGGAATGAAAGGGCTGGAACGGATCACCTTTGACCCCAATGGGATGGGAGGCAAACCTTGTATAGCATATCCCTATTTGGAAGCGGACATCGGGGCTGCACTGGCATATGCCGCCTGGCGGGTTGAGGAGGGGGAGTGGCCGCTATGGAACCCAGACCACGTATCGGTGTCTACATTTGCCACTGCGGGACCAACATCGCCGCGACGGTGGACGTGGCGGCGGTGACGGAATTTGCTGCCGCGCTGCCCGGTGTGGTTGTCGCCCGCAATTATACGTATATGTGCTCCGAGCCGGGCCAGGCCCTCATCAAAGAAGACGCCCGGACGCTGGGACTGAACCGGGTGGTGGTGGCGTCCTGCTCTCCTCGCATGCATGAGCCGACCTTCCGCGCCGCGTCCCAGGAGGGCGGGGTCAATCCGTACCAGTTTGAGATGGCCAACATCCGGGAGCAGTGCTCCTGGGTCCACCACGACCGCTACGAGGCGACGGAGAAGGCCAAGGCCTTGGTCTACGCGGCGGTGATGAAAGCGGCCCGCCTGGAGCCGCTGGAGGAGCGGGAGGCACCGGTCACACCGGGCGCGCTGATCATCGGCGGCGGCGTTGCGGGAATGGTCGCCGCACTGGACATCGCCGACGCCGGGTTCCCGGTGCATCTGGTGGAGAAGAGCGACCACTTGGGCGGGCGCGTCGCGGAACTGAACCGCACCTTCCCGGACCTGGAGCCGGTCGCAGAGTGGCTCCCCGCGCTGGTGGACCGGGTCCAACGTCATCCGAATATCACCGTCTACCTGAACTCGCGCGTTACCGAGATTACCGGATTCGTGGGGAATTTTGAGGCCACGGTGGAACCCGTAGGGTTGGGGCTTGCCCCCGTCAAGATGAAGATCGGGGCGATTATCATCGCTGCCGGCTACAATGTCTTTGACCCGCGCCAGAAGCCGGAATTCGGCTACGGCGTCTATCCGCAGGTAGTGACCACGCTGGAATTGGAGGGGCGGCTGGCCGCTGGCGACCTGAGGGTGGATGGCAAGACGCCGCAGGACGTGGTCTTCATTAAATGTGTCGGCTCGCGGGATAAACAACTGGGCCGCCCCTACTGCTCCAGGGTCTGCTGTATGATCAGCGCCAAGCAGGCGCAACTGGTCCGCCAAGCCCTGCCGGACGCGCGGGTCACCGTCTTCTATATGGACGTGCGGACCTTCGGGAAGCGAGGCGAGGAGTTCTACGACGAGGCCCGTCGGGCGGGGGTCCGCTACCGCCGGGGCAACGTCTCGGAGATATACCGTCGGGGCGACCGGGTGGTGGTGCGGGTGGAGGATACACTGCTGGGGCGCACGCTGGAGCACGAAGCGGACCTGGTGGTGCTGGCGGTGGGGATGGAGCCCCGCCCGGAGGTCGCCGACATTGCCGCCCTGCTGAAACTCCCCCGCTCCGCCGACGGCTTTTTCCTGGAAGCGCATCCCAAACTCCGTCCGGTGGATACGGCGGTGGATGGGGTTTTCCTGGCGGGGTGCTGTCAGAGCCCCAAAGACATCCCGGACACCGTTGCCCAGGCGAAGGCCGCGGCGGCCTCGGCGCTGATCCCGCTAATGCGAGGCGTTGTCCCGATGGAGGCGGCAACGGCCATCGTGGACCCCGAACTCTGCGCCGGGTGCGGGATGTGCGTGGAAATCTGTCCGTTCGGCGCACCGGCGCTGGATCCCTTCTGGGGCGTCTCGCGGGTGAACGCCGTCCTCTGCAAAGGCTGCGGCGCCTGCGCGGTTACCTGCCCATCCAAAGCGATCCGTCTCCAGCATTTCACCCCCGACCAGATTCTGGCCCAGGTGGAGGCGCTGGTGGGGTGGTAGGTGAGATGTGAAGGGTGAAACGTGAAACGTGAAACGTGAAACGTGAAAAAATGTGAAAGGTGAAATGCGGCGGGATGGAACCTTGATTCAGGGTATCTATCTCGACAATGTTAGACTTCACAGATGTTCTACTTTCCGCCAGTCGAGGGCCGCTCCGACAGAGCATTTTGGGCTACGCAACCGCCCACTGTGGGGGCTGGATGGTTCAGCCGGGCAAATCTAACATTGTCGCGCTACGGACAGGCGCTGACTACGAACGGCTCGTAGTCAGGCACGAAGCGCAGCGGTGCCGTTCAACGGTTCGTAGTCAGGCACGAAGCGC